>CAYLPM010000352.1:0-2151 GCA_964385525.1 uncultured Gemmatimonadaceae bacterium | reverse complement strand
CTACGTCGGCAGCCAGCACGTGCACCGCACGACGAACGGCGGGCAGTCGTGGGAAGTCATCTCACCGGATCTCACGCTCAACGACCGGAGCCGCATGGGCAGCTCCGGCGGCCTGACGCCCGACAACATCGGCGTGGAGTATGCCGGCGTCGTGTACGGGATCGCGGAGTCGCCGATCGAGAGGGGATTGATCTGGGTGGGGACGAACGATGGGCTGGTGCAGCTCACGCGCGATGGCGGTCGCACGTGGACCAATTTGACAAAGAATCTTCCGAACCTGCCGCCTTGGGGCTCGGTGCGGAGCATCGCGCCGTCGCGCTGGGACGCGGGCACGGCGTACCTGACCGTCGACTTCCATCAGGTGAACAACCGCGATCCGTTCATCTACCGGACGACCGACTACGGCCGGACGTGGAAGAGCATCACGAACGGCATCCCGAAGAGCATGCTGAGCTACGCGAAGGTGATCCACGAGGACCCGAAGCGCAGGGGCATGCTGTACGTGGGGACGGAGAACGCGATCTACGTCTCGTACGATCACGGCGACACCTGGCTGTCGCTGCAGAACGACCTGCCGCACGCGCCGGTGAGCGGGATCGTGGTGCAGGAGCACTTCGACGATCTCGTGATCTCCACGTACGGGCGGGGATTCTACATCCTCGACGACTTGACGCCGCTGCGCGAGCTCACGCCTTCCGTCGTGGGCAAGGCCGCCCATCTCTTCTCGCTGCGGCCGGCATATCGGTTCCGGCCGATCACCCCGCCGTCGACGACGTACGACGATCCGACGACGGGGGAGAACCCCGAGTACGGCGCGTCGATCAACTACCATCTGCGCGCGCCACTCGACTCGGCGCCGAGTTTGACGGTTCTGGACAGCGCGGGCGCGGTCGTGCGCACGGTGCGGGGGACGAACACGGCCGGCATCAACCGCGTGCACTGGGATCTGAGAGGCGCGCCGACGACGCAGGTGCGGCTCCGGACGTCGCCGCTGTACGCGGAGCACATCGTGCCGGGGCCGGAGGGAAGGAATGCGCCGGGGACGGGTACGCAGTCGATCCTCATGCCGCCGGGGCGGTACATGGTGCGGATGAGCGCGGGCGGGGTGACGGAGACGCAGCCGCTGGTCGTGCGGAAGGATCCCAACTCCGGCGGGTCGGAGGCGGAGATCGTGGCGCAGACGATTCTGTTGAAGGCGATCGCCGCGGACATGGAGCGGGCGGCGGAGGCGGTGCACCGAATCGAGGGGATTCGGGTGCAGGTCGACAGCATCTCGCGCTCGGTATCGGACACCGTCGTCAAGGCAGGGGCGCGGGCGCTACAGCAGAAGCTGATCGATCTCGAGATGAAACTGGTGGAGCTGCGGCTGACGGGGCAGGGGCAGGACGGGGTGCGGTTCGGGTCGAAGCTGATCTCGAAGCTCGGGTATCTGGCGAACGGGATCGCGTCGAGCGACTACCGGCCGACGGATCAGCACGTCGAGGTGCAGCGACTGCTCGCGTCGGAGCTCCGGACACATCTCACCGCACTGGATGGGCTGATCGCGAGGGACGTCGCAGCGTTCAACGATCTGCTCAGGCAGCGCAACGTGCCGAACGTCGTGGTCAGCTCCGCGGCGGCGCAGCGGGAGTAACTAGGCGCCCCCTCCCGGATCGGTCGACATCGTATGGTCGGAGACGGCCATGGGAATCGTGACGGAGAAGCGCGCGTGCAGATGCTGCAGTTCCGCCTCCAGCCGCCGGTTGACCTTGCGACTCTGAAGTGGAGTGTCGCACACGATCAGGATGCGCGTGCTCCTCTCCTCCTGGACCAGCCGGCCAACCCAGATTCGCCCGCGGCTCCGCGCTTCCGCGTCCTCACGGTCGAGGAGCGCCCGGACCGAGCCGAGCGCATCCTCCGACTGTGGCGGCACGACCTGGTAGATGTAGGCCCATCGGGCTCCTGGCGGCTCCATCATTCTCGTCACCGTATGCTCCCCGCCGCCCGTGCCGGGGTGGGGCGAGGCCCAGTTTCGACAGCCTCGCGGAGGGTGCTCCCCGCGGGAGCCGGCGCTGTCGCCGGCTCCCGACGGTCGTCCTGATCGGTGGGCTTTTTCCCGGGATCGCGCGATCGTCCCGTCTCCGCCGCGAGCTACCGCATGCGCCTGAGCTC
>CAYLPM010000351.1:0-2944 GCA_964385525.1 uncultured Gemmatimonadaceae bacterium | reverse complement strand
TGCACCAGTGGCGCAGGCGCGCGGGGACGGGGAGCGGCGCATGCGGGGGCATGGTCGCAACATAGCGTGGCCCGCTTTTCACAGGAATACAGCAATACAGCCAAGCCCAACGACAGCCCTCCTGTCCAGTCACAGCCTGCGCGCATATTGTTGGACAGTCCGCTCGCCGAGCCCGATCGACGTCACGCCTTCCGGTGGCCACGACGAGCGCCCTTCCACACACTGCCGCTCATCGCTCCCGGTCCGGCGTGAACGAATCGGCATCGCCTCCTCGCGCTCCACCCGCAATGCGCGCTTCGCAAACCGTGTCACCGTCGCCGGTCACCAACCCGCTGCGCGCATACTCGCGCGACCTGGATGCACGCCAGGGCGCGACCACGCTCGGACCATCCGACGCCCTCTGGCTGGAGCTGGCGCTGGCCCTCTACCGGCTCGCCGGCCTCGGCCCCGACGCGCGGGCAGCCTATGTGATCGCCCTCGGAGATCCCGAGCAGGCCATTCCGGCCGATATCGACGACTCGTCCGACCAGCCTGACGCATCGCCGATCCGCGTGCCTTCGCTCCTGCTCGATCTCGCGCAGCCGGGCGACGACGCCTCGCGGTTCGAGGCCCTGTCAGTACTCCAGGGCATCGTCGTAGCCATGGAGAACGACCACGCTTTTCACCTCGCTTTTGCCACGCTCTCTGCCGCCCGCCGCGCGCTTCCGGATCTCCCGGCGCTGCCGACCGGCCGCCTGATGGCGCAGCAGGGCCGGGTCGCCCGCCAGCTCGGCGACCTCGAGACCGCCGCAGATCTGTACGCCATGGTCCGCGAACTCGGCACTCTCCATGAGGAGAGAGAGCTCCTGGTGCGGGGCCACGTCGGCGCCGGTCTCATCGCGGAGACGCGCGGCAACTTCCCCGAGGCTCGCCGCCAGTACCATCTCACCCTCGAGCACGCCGAGGCAGCGCCGCGCGTCGCGGCGGCCGCGCACCACGGCCTGATGATCGTCGCATCGAGGGCCGGCGACATCGGAACCGCCTTCCGCCACGCGTGGGCGGGGTTCGAGCTCGTCGCCGGCGATCCGGTGCGCCGCATCGATCTCCTCATCAACCTCGCCGAGCTCGCGCGCGCGGCCGGCGAGGCGCGGGTCGCGCTCCGCGCCTTCGGCACCGCGCTCGAGCACACCGATCTGTCGCGCCTGCGATTGCCCGCGATCGGTGGCGCCGCGAAGTCCGCGGCGGCACTCGGCGACCGGTCGGCGGTGATGTCCCTCGGCGCCCGGGCCGAGCGCGAGGCGGCGGCCAGCGGCATTCCGTACGAGAACGCGAAGCTGTGGCTCGAGCTGGCCGAGGCGTTCCTCGAGCTCGACGACGTTCGGCGCGCGGCGGACTATGCGCGGCGCGCCGGAGAGATCGCCGAGTCGCACGCCTTCCACGAGCTGGACATCCGGGCGGCGGAGCTGGCGCAGGGCATCGTGGGACGTGGCGATCGCGGATCGTTCGAGGAAAGCGATGCCACGGCCCGCGACATCCTGCGCCGACTCGACGCGCTCGCGGATGCCGGCAGGGCAGTGGTCGTCGGCTAGCACTCCCAGCCCTGCGTATGTCCACACCATCCCGTCTGCGTCGTGTCGCCGCCATCGAGGCGGGGCGCCACCGGCTCGGCCGTTCCCGCCGTTGCGCCGTCGTGCACGGGATCGGTCGGTGTGGCGGCGCAGGCGGCGACGCCGCTCAGAGCGGCGAATGCGAGTGCGAGTGAGACGCGACGCGTGGCCGGGTGGAGTGTGCTGCGTGTCGACATCGGATGCTCCGGTCGAAGGGAGCACCACTGATGTCTTCACTCGTCGCCGGCTTCGTACACGAGCGGGGCAAGTTGCTCACGCCGCGGGGATCGTCTGCGCATGAGTGAGCTCGTCGCGCTGGTGCCCGACTTCGAGGGCCGCGCACGGGTGCGCCGCGCGCTGTCGGGACGCGACGTGCGATTCGTCGAATGCGCCAGCGAGATCCTCGAGCTGGCCGCGCTCGGAGGCGCGCGCGCCGTGCTCGTGTGCGCGCGCGATCACGACGGCCTGGCCACGGCGCCGTTCGTGAGGCGCCTGCGCGAAGGATTCCCGTCGACGGTGATCGTCGGCTATTGCGAGTCCGGGCACTCCGACGACATTCCCTCGCTCGTGCGAGCCGGCGTCGACGATCTCGTCTTCCGTGGGACCGACGATGTCCGCCTCGTGCTGCCCGACGTCCTCGCGAGGGCGGAACAGCACACCGTGGCGGAGATCGTGCTCGCGGAGCTGCGAGGCACCGTCGCGGCGATCGCGTACGGCACCCTCGCGTACCTGCTCGAGCACGCCGGCGATCCGCCGACCGTCACCAGCGCCGCCGGCGCACTCGGCCTGGACCGCAAGACGCTCGTGAACCGGATGACGAAGGCGCAGCTTCCGCCTCCGAGTCTGCTCGTGGCGTGGGCACGGCTCCTCGCCGCTGCGCGGCTGCTCGAGGATGCGGGCCGGTCCGTGGAGCAGGTGGCCCATCTTCTCAACTACGGATCGGCGAACGCGCTCAGGAACATGCTCAAGCGTCACACCGGGCTCCGGCCGATCGAGGTCCGGGAGAGCGGCGGCTTCCGCTGCGTCCTCGAGCTCTTCAAGGCCGCGTTGATCCGCGGCCGGTCGGAGCCTGCCGCGTAATTCCCACCGAGTGAGGGAATTCCCCATGGCGTGACGGCCGGGAAGGCGGCGCGGCCCACATTCGATTTCGAATGAGCCGCTCGCACCCGCCGAAGATCCAGCGATGGTTCGATCTCATCGCCGCCCTCCTTCGGCGCCGGTACCGCGTCACCTTCGAGGAGCTCGTCCGCGAGGTCCCCGCATACGCGCACGCGCCGAAGCGCGAGGCGCTGACGCGCATGTTCGAGCGCGACAAGGACGAGCTCCGCGCGCTCGGCCTGAGCCTCGAGACGGTGACC
>CAYLPM010000350.1:0-5921 GCA_964385525.1 uncultured Gemmatimonadaceae bacterium | reverse complement strand
CCGATCGTCGAGAGCCCGCCCTCCTGCGAGCGGTCGCCCCGCACGTTCATGAACTCCGGGCCATACCGGAACTTGCCGAGAAAGTCCTCCGGCGGCGCGACGAAGCTCGTCCCGGCGTAGTTGGCCTCGTAGCCCATCGCGCGGTCGAGCTCCGTCGGATGCCCGATCGACTCGTGGATCGTGAGCCAGAGGTTGGAGGGGTGCAGCACGAGGTCGTAACGGCCGACCTCGACCGGCTTCGCTCCGAGCTTCTGGGCCGCCTCCTCCCCCCACCGCTGCGCGTTGCCGACGATGTCCTGCGCGAGCACGTACTCGTACCCGCGTGCCATCGGCGCGATGACGTTGCCGCGGTTCTGGAAGTCCGTGAAGTCCGGCGACACCGCCGTGAACTGCATCGGCAGCCAGCTCTGAATCACCGTCTGCGTGGTGAGCGAGCCGTCGGTGTTCGCGTAGTTGCGCTCGTCCTTGCGGAAGAACATCGCGCTGAAGACGTAACGCACGTTGGTCGCCTTCATGCCCTCGGCATTGGCCCTCAGGAGCAGGTCCGTCTTCTCCTCGATCGGAATCGTCCACGGGTCGACCGTGAAGGCGCTCTTCCACGTGGCATCGCGCTGCGGCGGCACGGGGATGAGCTCGACGGGCTGATCGCGCGCGACGCGATTGGCCTTCGCGATCGCCACCGCCTCGCGCGCGGCTCCGGCCACCGCATCGGTCGTCAGCGCCCTGGTGGCGGCGAAGCCCCAGGTGCCCTCCACCAGCGCGCGAACGCCGCAGCCGATCGAGTCGGTGTCCACGACGTTGACGATCTGCTGCTCCCGTGTCTGCACGAAGTTCTGGCGGTAGCGGCCGATGCGCACATCGGCCCAGCCGGCGCCGGCGCTCGTGGCGGCACCGAGCGCGGCGGCCATCAACTCCCGGATCTCGGCTTCACTTGGCACCACGAGCGGAGGCGCGGTGAGGAACGACGAGCCGGGGACGAATGGCGCCGCACCGAGCGGCCGGAGCGTGCCCTCGAGCGCGATGCCGCCGAGCAGGAGTCCGCTGTGTCTGAGGAAGTCGCGTCGATCGGTCATGGAAAGTCCTCGTGAGGGGCAGGCGAGCCCGCTAGAGATGCTCGCCCGCCCGCTCCGATGCAAGGCACCGCGCGCGCAGCGCACTCGGCAGGTACGACCGGCACGTCCGGCGGGACGGACACGCGCCCCACTACTCGTAACGCAAGGCCTGGATCGGGTTCAACGCCGCCGCTTTGCGCGCGGGATAGAAGCCGAAGAACACGCCCACCGCCGCCGAGAATCCGACGGCGAGCAGCACGGCGGCCGCCGGCGTAGCGGTGCTCCACCCCGTGAGCCGACCGAGAATCCCCGCCCCGCCGAAGCCCACCGCGATGCCGATCAGACCGCCGAGCACGCTCATCGCCACGCTCTCGACCAGGAACTGCGTGAGCACATCGGAGCCGCGCGCGCCGATGGCCATGCGGATGCCGATCTCCCGTGTCCGCTCCGTCACCGACACGAGCATGATGTTCATGATTCCGATGCCGCCCACCACGAGCGAGATCGACGCGATGGCAGCGAGCAGATAGGTCATCACCTCGGTCGTCCCCTGCGCCGCCTCGGCGATCGCCGTCTGATCGCGGACGGTGAAATCATCGGCCTCGTTCCCGCCGAGATCGTGCGACTCCCGCATGATGGCGCGAACATCCTCCTGCGCCGCGGGGATCTCGCCGGCCGAGTACGCGCTGGCGAGGATCTGCGCGATGAAGCTCCGGCCGGCCAGCCGCGTCTGCATCGTCGTGTACGGGATGACGATCACGTCGTCCTGATCGGCCCCGCTGGCGGTCTGGCCCTTGGAGGCCAGCACGCCGACGATCGTGAACGGCACGTTGCGAAGCTGAATCTGCTGCCCCACCGGATCCATCCCGGGGTAGAGATTGCTCGCGACGGTGGCGCCGAGCACCGCGACCTTGCGCATCGCGCCCACATCCGTGTCGGCGAAGAAGGCGCCGGTCTGGAGCTGCCAATCGCGGATCACCTGATAGTCGGTGGAGACGCCGTTCACCTCGGTGCGCCAGTTCCCCTCGCCACCGATCACCTGAAGCCGCGACACGATGACGGGCGAGACCGCCGAGACCATCAGCGCCTCACGCTGGAGCTTCTCCGCGTCCTCCACCGCGAGCCGATTGAAGCTGCCCGCACCCTGGCTGACGCCGCCCTGCTGCGCCGCGCCGGCGGTGATCACCAGCATGTTGGTGCCGAGCGCGTCGATCTGCTCGCGGATGCGCGAGCTCGCACCATGGCCGACGGCGACCATGATGATCACGGCGCCAACGCCGATCACGATGCCGAGCATCGTGAGCATGGTGCGCAACTTGTTCTTCACGATGCTTTCGCTCGCGATCCTGATGAGGGCCCGGGCTCTCATGCCGCCACCTCCACTGTGTGGTGCTGCTCCTCGAGCTCGTCCGCCTCGTCGCGGCGGCGGAGATCCTCGGCCGCGTAGCGGCGATCGGCGACCGGGTGGTCGCGGATGATCCGCCCATCCCGCATCTCGACGATGCGTCGGGCGTACTGGGCGATGTCCGGCTCGTGCGTCACGAGCAGGATGGTGATCCCGTGATCGTTCAGCTCCTGGAAGAGCGCCATCACCTCGACCGAGGTGCGGCTGTCCAGGTTGCCCGTGGGTTCATCGGCGAGCAGCAGTCGCGGATGGGTGACGAGCGCGCGCGCGATCGCCACGCGCTGCTGCTGACCGCCGGACAGCTCGCTCGGTTGGTGATCGAGCCGGTCGCCGAGGCCGACGCGACGCAGCGCGTCGGCGGCCAGCGCCTTCGTGTCGCGCTTCCCGCCGCTGCGATCGTAGAGCAGCGGCAGCTCGACGTTGTCGAGCGCCGAGGTGCGCGCGAGCAGATTGAAGCCCTGGAAGACGAACCCGAGCTTCTGGTTGCGCAGATCGGCGAGCTGGTTCTTCGACAGTCCGTCGACCCGCGTCCCGTCGAGGACGTAGCTCCCGCTGGACGGCACATCGAGGCAGCCGAGGATGTTCATCAGCGTGGACTTGCCCGAGCCGGAGGCGCCCATGACGGCGATCATCTCGCCCGGCTCCACGCCGAGATCCACGCCGCGAAGGGCGCGCACCTCCGTGCTTCCCATCGCGTAGGCTTTCGTCACGCCATCGAGGCGGATCACGTCCTGCATCGTCATGTCGTCACCCTCCTCGCTCAGAATCCGCCGGGCCGGCGCGGCCCGCCGCTCTGCTGCGACTGGAAGGGGCTCGCCGGGGCCGGCGCACTCGTCCCGCCGACCGCCGCGCCCACGATCACCTGCATCCCCGCCTCGATCGAGTCGCCGCTGACGACCGTCCGCGTCCCATCGGAGATGCCGGTGCGGACGCGCGCCACGGCGAGCTCGCCATCCTCGCCCACGTACCACAGGCCGCCGGATCGCGGCGGTGCGCCGGAGCCCGACGGCCGGAAACGCAGCGCCGCATTGGGCACCACCAGCGCATCCTCGGCCGCGCCGGTGATGAACGACACCGTCGCGGTCATGCCGGGCAGCAGCTTGCCGGTCGGATTCTCCACCTCGACCACGCCCGTGTAGCTCACCACGTTTTCCATGGTGGCCGACTGGAGTCGTACCTGCCGGACCAGCCCCGTGAAGGCCTCGGTCGGATAGGCCTGCACGGTGAAGCGCGCCGCCTGGCCTTCCTCGATCAGCCCGATGTCGCTCTCATCGACGGAGGCGAGGATCTGCATCCGGGAAAGATCGTTCGCGATCAGGAAGAGCTGCGGCGCCGAGAGGCTCGCGGCGACGGTCTGGCCGACGTCCACGTTGCGCTCGACGACGATGCCGTCGATCGGCGCGTAGATCGACGTGTAGGCGAGGTTCTGCCGCGCGCGATCGACGGTGACCTGCGCCGACGTCACGCCCGCCTTCGCGATCGTATGTCGATACTCGATCGCATCGAACTCGCTCTGCGTGATGATCCTGGCGTCGAACAGCTGCCTGTTGCGGTCGTACTCGCGCTCCGCCTGCACCAGTTCAGCCGTGGCGCGCTCGAGGCCCGCCTGGGCGTCGCGCACCGTCTGCTCCTGGAGCGTCGGATCGATTCGGGCGATGAGCTGCCCCTTCGAGACGCGATCGTTGAAGTCGACGTGGATCGCCGACACCTGCCCGGACACCTGCGTGCCGACCTGCACCGTCGTGACGGCGCCGAGATTGCCGGTCGCGGAGACGGCGGCCTCGAGGTCCGTCCGCTCGATCGCGGCAAGCCGGTAGGCGGGTCCCTCGCTGCCTTCCGCGCGCCCGTAGAACCACAGCCCTCCGAGGACGAGCGGAATCGTCGTGGCAATGATCAGTCTGACTTTCTTCATGGTCCCCTCGAAAGGTGTGTATCCGTCAGCGCGCGCTGCCGGGGCGTTGCCGATGCATGCCAGCCGCTGCGGGACGTCCCTCGCCACGCGGGCCGCGAGTGTTCCGCATCTCCTTGGGGAGCTCGCGGTACGTCGTCCGCTGCTGCGCGGTGAGCACGGACTCGATGCGCTCCTCACTGCGCGTGCGGATCGAATCCGTCCGGGTGCGCACGGCCAGCATCTTCGCGCGCATTGCCTCGCGTTCGGCCTCGCTGGGTCGGGCCGGACGCTCACCCTCGGCGCGGACGCCGGCGGGACGGGACATGCCGGCCTGCTCCATCACCCGAGCGACCTGTTCGTGCTCCTCGGTCAGGATCTGGCGGATCCGCGTGACCTGCGGCTCACTCAGCGTGAGGCGCTCCGTCAGATGCGAGATCCGGCGCTCGACGCGCTGTTCCGGATTCATCGGGCCCTGTCGGGCGCCCTGCGGTCCGCGGGGCATCCGCTGCCCGGCTCGCGCGCTGTCGCGCGCCGGAGCCTGCGCCTCGATCACCGGGGCGATTGCGAGCAAGCCGGCAACCGCCGAACCGGCGGCGAGCAGCCGGAGTCTGTTGGTGGTGCGTGTGATTCTGTTGCGCATGGTCATCATCCTCAGTGTATGCGTCTGCGACCGAACTGGTCGTCGCGTACCGGACGTCGACTGGTCGATCCGGCTGCACGTTGAGGATACGTCGCCGCCGGTCGCGCGAGCCCCCCTGGTGTAGCGAGATGCACGTGCGTGATCCGAACTGCACCGGGGGAGCATGAGCGAGCGCCGGCGGTCGCCGGTCGTCCGTCGTGCTCGCCGCCAGCCGCTCGTGCGCGGCACGTGCAGTTCATGTCTCCACTCGTGCATCTCGTGGCCCCGCCATTTGCTCTCGGCGTCCAGCCGCCGGTATGCTTCCCGGGAGCCCCAGCCGAGACGAGCCAGTGACCCGCACCGCGGCCGCCGCACCGAACCCGAGCGCCAGCACCGACCCGATCGCCGATCGCGCCACTACGCGGCTCTCGCGTGCGGAGCTGCTCATCATCTTCGCGTTCTGGACGTTCATGGGGGTGCTCACGGCCGTCGGCGGGCTGCTCGATCCTCGAGGTCGCTCGCCGCAGCCGGTGCTCGAGTGGCCACCGATCACTTACGCCTTCCTGCAGTACTACCTCTGGGCGCTGCTCACGCCGCTGATCTTCTGGCTCGGCGCCCGGTACAGCCTCGAGCGCTCCAACTGGGGCGCGCGCATCGCGCTCTACGTCATCGTCGGAGTCGTCGTCGCGGTGTTCGTCGATGGCGTTCTTTCGTGGCTGCGATTCGAGGTGCTCACACCGCTACGCCGGGGAGCAGGGTTCGGCGGAGGTCCGGGAGGTGGCGGGAGTGGAGGGCCCGGCGGGCGCGGTGGCTTCGCCCCCGGCTGGTCGCCCTGGACCGGGATCAGGCGCGTCTTCTTCCTCGATGATCTCCTCATCTACGCCGGAGTCCTCGCCGCGGCGTTCGCGCGCCACTTCTTCCTGGGCTACCGCGCGCGACAGCAGGAAGCCGTGC
>CAYLPM010000349.1:0-3907 GCA_964385525.1 uncultured Gemmatimonadaceae bacterium | reverse complement strand
CGGCGATCGCCATCTCCGTGTCGGTCTCCCGCACGTGCCCGAGCAGGAGCGTCGTGCGCGCGTCCCCCGTCTCCGGGCCGCAGATCGCTGCGGCGATCGTTCGCGGCGATGGCGTTGCGAGCGGGATGCGCTGATTGCCGTCGCGCACCTCGACGGAGCGCGCGGGATTCTCGATCCCCAGCGAGTCGAGCGCGATGTGCTCGAAGCCGGCGAGGTATCGGCCGGGGGGGAGGTCGCGGATCTCGTAACGTCCGCTCTCGTCGGACCGCGCCGCGAAGATCCGGCCGGGAGTCGACTCGTCCATCGCCGCGAACTGCACCGAGGCACCGGCGATCGGCGCGCCGACGATGCTGTCGTACACGGTGCCCGAGACGACGGCGGTCGCTCGCACCCGAGCGACCCGCAACGATGAGGGCGCCGGTTCACCCGACGCCCGATGTGGCCAGCCATCGATCTCGCTCGTTGCGCTGAACGCCAGTTGGAGCACGAGCGCCAGCGGTGCAGCCAGCCGCAGCCTCACCGATTCACTCGCCGCTGTTGTGGCGAGATGGGCCGCATCCAGACCACGATCGCGCCGCACTGATTCTTGTCCGCGAACTGCGCCGGCCGGCTGAACTCGCGGTTGTACACCTCGATCGCGGCGATGCGGCTCGTGAAGAGCAGGTCGAGGTCCCCGGAACGATCGAGCAGCCCATCGACGTACAGCGACGGCTCGCAGGTGCGCGAGCCCCCGCCGCGGCTCGACCGCATGCGCGGCATCGTCTGCCCGTTCCGCTCCTGGAGCTCGAGGCCCTGCATCTCCTGGAGGAGCCGCCCGAGCCGCATCTCGGGCTTGGCCTCGAGCTGCGCCGGCGTGAGAAACTCGCCGAACCCGGACCGCCGACGACGCTCGAATCCGGCGAGATGGCTCGAATACACGAGCGACGCGCGGGTGTTGACGGCGGGGAGCACGACGGCGCGCTCCTCGAACACCAGCTCGGTCGTCGCCGGCCGGTGCTCGACGAGGTGCACCGGCAGGTACACCGGTACGTACCCGAGCGTCCGAGCTTCCATCATGTGCGTGCCGTCGGGGAGACTGTCGATCGAGAACACGCCGTTCTCGTTCGTGACCGCTTCACGCCCCGTCTCCCACACCACGACGTGGGCATTGTGGACCGGCCGTCCCTCGGCATCCCTCACGGTCCCACTGACGCGCGCGCCGCCACGCAGGTCGCCGAGCCGCTGGGCGGTCGTGTCGGAATCGTCGGCGGTACGCCGAGCCACGCGCGTCACCGGGCCGATCAGATACGTGACGTGGCGAAGACCGTCCGGCGGTACCTGGACCGCGACCCACCCGCTGGAGTCCGCCCCGAAGCCGGCGCGCGTCTGGAGGATGGCGTCGGTCGGCACGTAGCAGATCGCGAACCACCCCGGGCCGGTCGTCGCGCCGTGCACCCGCGCATCCCGATGCCGGATGCCTCCTTCGTCGATGACGAGCTCGTTCCACTCCGCGACGACGAACGCGCCGTCCACCGCCGTCTCGTCGATGGCGGATCGAACGTGGCCGAGGAGCAGTCCGGTCGCCTCGCTCGCCGGCGTCGGAGGACAGATTCTGTCCATCAGCGTCTTGGGCGAGGGCGTCGCGAGCGGGATCGTCTGCGTTCCCTCGCGAATCGTCACCAGGCGCGGTCCGAGCTCGATGCCGAGCGTGTCCATCGTCTGGTGGTAGAAGCCCGCCATGTAGTCGCCAGGAGGCAGCCCGACGAGCTCGTACCGGCCGGTCGCATCGGAGTGCGCCGAATGCATGCGGTCGGCGAGGCTGAGGTCGGTGCCCACGAACTGGACCATGACGTTCGCGAGCGGGACGCCCGCGATGCTGTCGAAGACGACGCCGGTCGCGCGACCGGTGCCGGCCGCCGGTTGTTGCGCGATGAGCGCGCCCGACGCGAGCGCGAGCAGAAGCGAGGCGCTCGTCGGAAGGATGCCGCCTCCGATGAGCCCCCGAAGCACACTCCGTCGACTGGAGACTTCGAGTAGCACGTCGACCCCCTTGCTGGCCGCCTGCCCCCCGTCACTGCCATTCACCTTACTTCCGTGTCACCGGGCAGGCAATAGTGGACCGAAAGCGCTATCTTCGCGCCACGACTCCGCGCGGACATTGACCGCGGGCCCTCGGCCGCCTCCCCCTGGAGAGACTACCATGACCTCTCGCCGCAAGTTCCTCGGCCGTCTCGTCGCCGGTGGACTTGGTGCCGGCATCGTGCCACCGGCGCTCCAGAACGACTGGATGCGCGTCATCGAGGACGCCATCCGTTTCGTCGACGCGCGACCGGCGGCCGAGGTCGCCGAGGACGAGGAGTTCTGGCAGGAGATCCAGCGCGCGTTCACCGTCGACCGCACGATCATCAACCTGAACAACGGCGGCGTCTCGCCCTCGCCGCGCGTGGTGCAGGAGGCGATGGCGCGGTACCTCGCCATCTCCAACGAGACGCCGGCATACTCGATGTGGCAACTCCTCGAACCGCAGATCGAGAGCGTGCGACGGCAGCTCGCGAAGAGCTTCGGCTGCGATCCGGAGGAGATGGCGATCACGCGCAACGCCTCGGAGGCGCTCGAGATCGTGCAGCTCGGCATGCGGCTCGAGCGCGGCGACGAGGTGCTGACGACGAATCAGGACTACCCGCGCATGCTCACCACCTGGGAGCAGCGCTCGCGGCGGGACGGGATCGTCCTGCGGCAGATCTCCTTCCCGGTCCCGCCTCCGAGCATGCAGGATCTGGTGGACCGGTTCGAGCGGTCGATCGGCCCGCGCACGAAGGTGATCCACCTCTGCCACATCACCAATCGGTCGGGACAGATCTTTCCCGTGCGCGACATCGTCCGCATGGCGCGCCCGCGCGGGATCGAGGTGGTCGTGGACGGCGCGCACGCGTACGCGCACTTCCCGTTCACACGCGACGATCTCGAATGCGATTACTACGGGACGAGCCTGCACAAGTGGCTGCTCGCGCCGCACGGGACGGGGTTCCTCTACGTGCGTCGCGAGAAGATCCGCGACATCTGGCCCTTGATGGCGGCGCCCGAGAGCATGGACGGCAACATCCGCAAGTTCGAGGAGATCGGCACGCACCCGGCGGCCAACCACAACGCGATCGCGGAAGCCCTCGCGTTCCACGAAGGCATCGGCGGTGAACGGAAAGCCGAGCGTCTGCGCTTCCTCCGCGACCGGTGGATGCGGCGTCTCGAGGGGAAGCCGAGGGTGAAGCTGAACACCTCGTTCGATCCGGCAATGGGGTGCGCGCTCGGGCACGTGCAGATCGAGGGGATCGACTCGGGGGCGCTCGTCTCGCACCTGTGGCGGACCTACCGGATCTTCGTGGTGGGCGTCGACCACGCGGAGTACAAGGGGATCCGCGTGACGCCGAACGTCTACACGCGCCTGCAGGACGTCGATCTGTTTGCCGAGGCCATGGAGCGGGTGTTGCGGGACGGCATTCCCGCCTCCTGAAACGCCGGCCGCGGGGCAGTCGTAGGGCACAGCGGCGCCCGTGAGGGTGGAGCAGTCTTCGCGGAGGTAAGAGATGCAGGTTGTCCAGGGCGAGGTCCCGGGTGAGCAGCCGTCGGCCCAGCCGGGGGTCGTTGCAGGCCAGGCGAGCGAGGCCGCCCAGACCGCCACGGCGGCGGAGGTGCTCGAGGGGTTCCAGGCGCAGCGGAGCGAGCTGAGGACGCAGCTCCGGAGGCTGGAGAGCGATCGTCGGGACGTGGTGCAGCAGATTCAGCGGGGAACCGGCGGCGAAGCGAACCAGCGCGGGCTGGAACAGCGGCTGACCACGATCGACCAGCGCATCGCGACGCTCGACCAGATGATCGCGCAGGCGGATGCCCAGGTCGCGGCCGCCTCGGCCGTCCCGGGCGCGGTCGTCCCCCC
>CAYLPM010000348.1:0-11354 GCA_964385525.1 uncultured Gemmatimonadaceae bacterium | reverse complement strand
CACCAGAAGCGGGTCGAGTATGCGTTCCGAACCAATGACAAGCCGCGGCTCGGCGAGGCGTATCTCGAGCTCGCGGACGCGCTCTTCCGGACGGGGCAGGGCGACAAGGCGCGCGCGGTCTACCAGCGTGTCCTCGAGCTCGCGCCTGATGACGTGCGCGCCCAGGCAGCCCTGAGCGCCTTCGCGGATCCGCAGCAGGAAGCTCAGCCGCCGAAGAAGCCCGGGAAGGAGAAGAAGGAGCAGTCCGGCGTCTTTCGCCGGTACACCGCGGACCCACCGAAGGCGGAGAAGTCGGCGGCGGATACCGGCCGGAGCTCGGCCGATGTCGATGACTCGTTCATCAACCTCGGCGACGTGCTGCGTGATGAGGCACGCCCGCGCTCCACGCGCATGGTGGTCGAGGAGCGCGCGCCGAGCGGCAACGAGCAGGCCGACTTCTCCGAGATGCTCCGCAAGTTCAAGCAGGGAGTGGCACAGAACGTCGATGACGAGGACCACGAGAGCCACTACGACCTCGGCGTCGCCTTCAAGGAGATGGGACTGCTCGACGAGGCGATCGCGGAATTTCAGAAGGCGCTGCGCGGCGCGCAGCATCGCGTCCGCACGTACGAGGCGCTCGGCCAGTGCTTCCTCGAGCAGTCGCAGTTCGCGGTCGCGTCGACCGTACTCGCGCGCGCCCTCAAGGATGCCGACCATTCGGACGAGCAGCTCGTCGGTGTTCTGTATCTCCTCGGCTACGCGTCGGAAGCCACGCAGCGGTACGACGTGGCTCTCTCCTGCTACCAGCGCGTGTACGCGGTCGACATCGGGTTCCGAGACGTGAGCGCGCGCATCGCCGCGCTCCAGCGAGTCGCGACGTGACCGTTGGCCGGACGCGCTCGCCGAGCACCGCGGCGCTGCGCGAGATCCAGCAGCCGGTCGCCGCGAAGCTGGATCAGGTCTCCGCCGAACTGCGCCGGATCGTTACCTCGGCCGACCCGCTGATCGAGGAAGTCGGCGAGCACCTGCTCCAGATCCGGGGCAAGATGCTCCGCCCAACGCTGCTCCTGCTCGGCAGCGAGAGCGACGGAGCACCCGATGCGCGGGCCATTCCACTGGCCGCGGTGGTGGAGCTGATCCACCTGGCGACGCTGGTGCACGACGACGCCGTCGACCACTCCGTGCTGCGGCGCGGGATGCCGACCGTGAACTCGCTGTTCAGCCACCAGGTGTCGGTGCTGATGGGCGACTTCCTGTATGCGCGCGCTCTGGCGGCGCTCGTGCAGGAGGAGGAATTCGAGGCCCTGCGCATCCTGACCTCCGCGTCGGTGGAGATGTCGGTGGGGGAGATCCGGCAGCTCGCCGCGTTCGATGCCCTGCGGTTCTCGGAGAACGACTACGATGCGCTGATTCGCGCGAAGACGGCGGCGCTGTTCTCGGGAGCTCTCGAGGTCGGCGCGCTCTGCGGAGCCGATCGCCATCGCCGCGCCCTCGGCTGGTTCGGTCAGCGACTGGGGATGGCGTTTCAGATCGCCGACGACCTCCTCGACTACACCGAGGATGCGTCGGTGACCGGCAAGCCGATGGGTCTCGACCTGCGCGAGCACAAGGTGACGTTGCCGCTGATTCACGCGCTGCGCGGCGTGAATGCCGCGGAGCGACGCCGGGTCGAGGCACTGTTCGCCGCCGCCGGACCCTCGGATGAACAGATCGCGGATGTGATCTCCATCGTCGCGGAGCACGGCGGGCTGGAGTATGCTCGACATCGTGGTGAGCAGCTCGCGCAGGAGGCGGAGGAGGCACTGGCGCCTCTGCCGGAGAGCCCGGCGAAGAGCGCGCTCCTGGACATCATCGCCTACGTCATGGAGCGCCGCTCATGATGCGTGGATCGGCCAAGCACCGTCCCGGTTTTCACGTCCTGGTTCTCGCCGTCGGCTTCATCGTCGGCGGCTTCATGACCCAGTTCGCCCGTCTCTTCCTGCCGCCGGGAGCGGTGAAGGAGTTTCTCACGACCGGCGTCACACCTTCGCTCGGCCCCCTGCAGGTGGACCTGATCATCATCAAGTTCGCCCTGGGCCCGATCGCGCTGGACGTGTCGCTCCTGAGCCTGGTGGGGGTGCTGATCGCCTACCTGATCGCGCGCTCCATGTTCTGAGCGGGGGCGGGGCCTGTTGCCTTCCCGCCGCCCAGGGTGCTTATTTCGACAGGCAGCGGAGGCGCCCCGACACTCAGGAGTCGCTATGTCGTTCGGCAACTTTTCGTTCTGGGAGATCATGCTGATCCTCCTCGTGATCCTTCTCCTCTTCGGGGCCAAGCGCCTGCCGGAGATGGGACGGTCGCTGGGCAAGGGGATCACGGAGTTCAAGCGCAGCCTGACCGATGTCGACAAGGCGATCCGGGAATCCGATCCGGAGCCAAGAGTCGACCGCCCTGCGTCGTCCGACCGTTTGCACGAGACCGCGGCAGAGCGACACGCGGAGCCGGAGACGCGCCCGGAGCCGAAGCGGCTGCTGGGCTGAGAACGGACCTGCTCACGCACGAAGAGAAGAGGGGGATGGGTCGGCGTCGCGACTCGTCCCCCTCTCGTCGTTCGTCAGTCCGTGGACGCGGTGTGTCGGTGCCGGGTCGACCCCGCCCTCCCGACGCGACGGTTCGTCAGAAGACCTCGATCGGCTCGAAGTTCTCCGCCCGCGCGTTGATCTCGTCCCGGAAGTCCTCCACGTCGGCGTTCGCGCGGAGGCCAGCCACGAAATCTTCCAGCCGCTGCTGCTGGAGCCGCTGCGTCAGCTGGGCGCGCTGCATGTCCTTCTGCGCCTCCCACACCGCGCGATCCGCGTTCACCCGCCGATCCACGCGAAGGATGTAGACGCCATCGTCCGTCACTACGGGCTCGCTCACAGCGCCGACCGGAACCGCGAACGCCGCGCCGATCGCCTCGTTCAGGCGGCCGATCCCCGGAACGAATCCGGTGCGGGTGAACGGCTCCGTGCGCTCGACCTCGAGCCCGAACTGCCGCGCCGCCTGCTCGAGCGAGGTAGCCGCCGCCGCCCGCGCGATCTCCTCGGCGCGCGGCACGACCTGCTCCGCCTTTCTCCGCCGCGCGAGGAACGTGCGAATCTCATCGCGGACTTCCGAGAGCGGCTGCACGCCGCCCGGTGTGATCGAGTCGAGGCGAGCGAGGACGTAGCCTTCATCCGAGTAGAAGATCTCGCTGGACGCTCCCGGTCGGGCGCCTCGGAATGCCCACGCGCTCACGCTCGGCACATACTCGCCATCGATGAAGAGCGGCTCGCCCCTGCGCACTTCGACCTGTTCCGGCGTGATGCCCACTGCCCTCGCCGCGCTGTCGAACGCCGCCGGCTCCGACTGCGAGCCGCCGACGTTGGCGACGTCGTCCGCCATTCGGTCGACCCGGATCGCCGCGCTGTCGCTCTGGCGGATCGGCACCAGGATGTGACGCAGCGCGAGCGTGTCACCCACCCGCTCGTCCACGCGGATGATGTGATAGCCGAAGTCCGACAGGACCGGCTGCGAGAGCTGGCCCGTCCGCAGCGCGTACGCCGCTTCCTCGAACGGCTGCACGAAGCGCCCGCGGACGCCACGGCCCAGCTCTCCGCCCTGGACCGCCGAGGTGGTATCCGACGACTCGCGAAGCGCGACGTCGGCGAAGTCGGCACCACCGATGATCTCGGCGCGCAGCGCCTGCGCGCGTTCGCGGGCCGCCACCGTGTCGGCGGCCGTGATCACGCGCGGGATCCTGATCACGGACACAACCGCGCGACCCTGCCGCTGGAACTGGTCCTCGTACCGCTGGTGGAACTCGCGAATCTCCTCATCGCTGACCGTGACCGCGCTGTCGGCGATCGAGTCGGGACGCAGCGCGATGAAGGACACGGCCGCCGAATCGTGCTCGTCCTGCCAGATCCGCCAGAGCCGCGCGTCCGTCAGATACACCGTGCTGGCGACCTGCTCGTACAGCTTCTCCTTCGGCACCTGCGAGCGATAGTACTGCTCGATCATCGCCAGCTCGCCCGTCTGGCGGACGGCCGGGCTGCCGAGATAGCGCTGGTACTTGTCGATGTCGAACCGGCCCTCGGTGTAAAGGGCGGGATTCTGCTGCACCCATGGTGGCGGCGCGAAGCGGGCATAGCTGATCACTTCCTCATCCGTGATCGTGATCCCGCGGCGCCGGATCTCCTCTTCGAGAAGCATGTCGTTGACGATCTGCTCGAATGTGCGGTCTTCGATCTGCTGCTGCTCGTCCACGGTCAACGACCGCCCGAGCCGCTGCTGCTCCTGCTCGACCGCGTTGTTGAGGTACTGGATCCAGCTCTGATACGGGATCTCCCGCCCATTCACGGACGCGACCGTCGTGGTGGGTGTGATGGCGCCACCCGTGATGAGCCCCGATGCGTCGTAGAGCAGGAAACCGAGGACGAACGCGACGAAGACGATGAGCCAGATGACGGTGTTTCTGGCGCTCCGCATCCTGGTAAGCACGGGGCGGTACTCCTGAGGCAGACGATGGGGTGGGGTGAAGCCTCGAAAGCTAGAGGCTGTCCTGCGCTAAAATCAAGTCAGCGTGTCACTTCTGATTGACTTCGTTCGTCAGCAGTGTGTATCTTGACCCCTCCTGCCACCCCGCCTCGGCGCCGTACCTGAGGGCAATGCATGGCCAGCTCCGCCCGGATCGAAGAACTCGAGAAGAAGTTCAACGAGAATCCGCGCCGATACTTCGCACCGCTCGCCAACGAGTACCGCAAGGCCGGGGAGATCGAACAGGCGATCGCCCTCTGCCGTGCGTACCTCCCGCAGCAGCCGGGACACATGAGCGGGCACATCGTGTTCGGCCAGTCGCTGTTCGACGCGGGCCAGCACGATGAAGCGCAGGGCGTCTTCGAGACCGCACTCTCCCTCGACCCCGAGAACCTGATCGCGCTGCGCCACCTCGGCGACATCGCGCACGGTCGCGGCGACATCGCGGGTGCACACGCATGGTACCAGCGAGTGCTCGATGCGGATCCACGAAACGAGGAGATCGCCGAGCTGATCGCGAATCTCGGCGCGGCCCCGACACCGACTGCCGCCGACGGCGGGGCCACGCCGACCGGCGACTCGGCCGGTTGGGGTGAGATCAACCCCGAGAGGGCTTCGGCCGCGGCACCAGCGAACGCCGCGCCGGGCGCGCCGCAGGCCGACGCGCTGGTCATCGAACGCGCGTCGGCGTCATCGGACGACCTGCCGGCGCCAGCGGGAGAATCGGCGCCAGCGGGAGAGTCGGCCCCATCCGGCGGCCCGCTCCCGGCCGGCGAGATGTCGGCCGCACCGACGGCGCCCGGGCTCGCCGGCGAATCGGCGACGAGCGGCGGCGATCACGCGTCGGAGGCGGATGCGAAGGTCGAGATGTCCGAGGCCCTCGAGGCGACGGCGCTCGCGAAGGATTCGAGCGACGACATCGATCTCGACGCGCTGTTCGACGGCCCGGCGAAGGGCGGGCCGCCGACGAGTACCTCGCCCGATGCGGCGGCGAGCGCACCGGCGACCGGATTCGATCTGGTCGAAGAGTCCAGTGGGGCGCGGGCAGACAAGCCGGCGGCGGGGGCAGGCGACTCCGCGTCGAACGCAGCCCCCTCGGCGAAATCCGCCGACAACGACGTGCCGCCGTCGGAGAATCCGGACGACCTCGCGCTCGAGGTCGCCGAGTTCGTGCCTCCGGCGGCCAGCGCACCGGTCCCGCAAGCGCTCGGATTCGAGACGGGGCACGAGGCGGTGGTGGGGGGTCCGATCGGCGACCCGAATCGCGCAGGGACCGATCGGACATCGGGCCAGAGGCCGGCGGCATTCGTCACCGAGACGATGGCCGAGCTCTACCTCCAGCAGGGCTTCCTCCAGGAAGCGCTGGAGGTCTACCGCCAGCTACTCGAGCTCGCGCCCGACGACGAGGAGCTGCGCGAGCGCGTGGCGCACCTCGAGCAGGGCGCGCGCTCGAGCGTGAGCATGGCCGCGGTCTCCGACGAAGTAGTGGACGCCGCGCGTCGCCGCCAGTCGGCACCGCCGCGGCGCAGCATGCGCGCCTTCCTCGGTGCTCTCGCCACGCGACGCGCGCCGATGAGAGGGTCCGGCGAGCCGCAGGCGATGTCATCCGAGCCGCGGGCTCCCTCGCCGGCACCCGGCGACGACGCTGCCGTTTTCGACCTGGGCGAGCCCGAGCCGGAACCCGAGCCAGCCCACGAACCCGAACCAGCCCACGATCCCGCGCCGCCACCTCCGTCACGGCGAACCTCGTCGCCCGTCCACCATCCCCCGGGCACGCTCGATTCGCTGTTCCCCGGCGCCGAGCCGTCGGAAGCAGACCAGGCCGCCGCGACTTCTCTCGCCAGCGCGTTCGACGCCAGCACCGTGCGGTCCGCACCTCGGATCGCCGGGCGCCCCACGCGGTCGGCACCGACCGAGCTTTCGCTCGATCACGTCTTCCGCGAATCGGGCGGCGATGCCGGACTGCAGCGCCCGCGCAGCGACTTCTCGTTCGACCAGTTCTTCTCGGACGATGCGGATGCATCCGGGTCGGGCGGCGGAGCCGCCACGGTCGCGGAGGCAGAGGACGAAGACACCCGTCGGAGCGAGGGCGAGGGCGACGACATCGGCCAGTTCAACGCGTGGCTCGAAGGGCTCAAGAAGAAGTGAGAATCGCCGTCCTCAACGGCCCGAATCTCAACCTGCTCGGCTCGCGCGAGCCGGAGCTCTACGGCTGGGAGACGCTGGCCGACATCGAGACCCGGCTCTCGGCGGTCGCGCGCGAGCTCGGCGTGGAGGTGGAGTTCGCGCAGCACAACGGAGAGGGAGAGCTCATTGATCGCGTGCACGGCTATCGAGGACGCGTGGACGGCGCGCTCGTGAACGCGGGGGCCTACAGCCACACGAGCCTCGCGCTACGCGATGCGTTCTCGGCGGCGGCGGTTCCGTTCGTCGAAGTGCACGTCACGAACGTGCACGCGCGCGAACCGGAGCGGCGGCAGTCGATGCTGGCGAGTGGTGCCCTCGCGGTGCTCGCCGGCTTCGGCGCCTTCGGGTACGAGCTCGCCCTCCGCGGCATCGTCGCCAGACTCTCCGCCCGTGGCTGACCGGCGCCCGCAGCGGCTGGCGGGTGTCGCCGAGGCGCTCCTGGCGGCGCATCTCGACGCGCTGCTCGTGACGAGTCTGCCCAACGTCCGCTATCTCACCGGCTTCTCCGGCACGAGCGCGCTAGTGCTCGTGACGGCGCGGGAGGTCCTCTTCCTCACCGACTTTCGCTATCAGACGCAGGTCGAGCAGGAAGTCGGCGGGCTGGCGCGGATCCGCATCGAGCCGCAGAGTCTGTGGGCCGGACTCTGGCAGACGCTCCCGCACGTGGGCGGCGTAGAAGTGATCGGCTTCGAGAGCTCGCACCTCGTCCATCGCGACTTCGAGCGGCTGCTCGACGGGGGTGCGCGGTGGCAGTGGCGGCCGACGACGGAGATCGTGGAGCGGTTGCGGGAGCGCAAGGATGCGGACGAGATCGCGCTGATCGCGTGCGCCGGCGGCGTCGCGACCCGTGCGTTGGATCAGGTGCTGAAGTCCGTCCGACCCGGAATGACCGAGATGCACGTCGCGGGCGAGCTCGAGCGCGCGTTGCGGGAGGAAGGCACGGAAGGATTCCCGTTTCCGACGATCGTGGCCTCGGGCCCCCGCAGCGCGCTTCCGCACGCGGCATCCTCGACCCGGCGCATCGAGAGCGGCGACTTTCTCCTCATGGACTTCGGTGCCGAGGTGGGCGGGTACTGCGCGGACATCACGCGCACGGTGGTGGTCGGGAAGGCGAGCGAGGAGCAGCGCGCGACCTACGACGTGGTCCGCTCGGCGAACGAGCGCGCCGCGGAGCTCGTGCGGGCCGGGATGCGCGGCAAGGATGCCGACGCGCTCGCGCGCGGCTACATTGAGCAGCGCGGCTTCGGCGAGGCGTTCGGGCACAGCCTCGGTCACGGGGTGGGACTGGAGGTCCACGAGGCACCGCGGCTGTCCCGCACGGAGGAGCGCGTGCTGCCGGAGGACGCGGTGGTGACGATCGAGCCGGGCATCTATCGCCCGGGGTGGGGCGGCATCCGGATCGAGGATGACGTGCACCTGGCGCCGGAGGGCCCGCGGGTGCTGACGCATTTCACGCACGAGCTGCTCGAGCTATGATCGACCTACGCTACGTGAAGAAGCTGATCGAGATGCTGGACGGATCGACGGTGGATTCGATCGAGATCTCGAGCGACAAGGGGATGAAGATCCGCCTCTCCAAGACGCCGAATCTTCGCGGGACGATGCAGGTGTCGCCACAGATGACGGTGCCGGCGATGGTGCCCGCCGGCCAGTTGGTCTCCCGCGCGACGCCGAGCGAGGGGATGCCGGCGATGATCGATGGGGGGCTGGGAGGGGCGGGAGGAGCGGGCGGAGCACCGGCCGCTGTTGCGCCCGCGGAGGCCGCGAAGTCCAAGCTTCTGGAGGTGAAGTCGCCGATGGTCGGCACGTACTACGCGTTCCCGGAGCCCGGGGCCAAGGCGTACGTCGCCGTCGGCGCGAGCGTCGCCCAGGGGCAGGTCCTCTGCATCATCGAGGCGATGAAGATCATGAACGAGATCGAGTCCGAGTACTCGGGGGCGGTGCGCGAGATCCTCGTCGAGAACGCGCAGCCGGTCGAGTACGGACAGGTCCTCTTCCGCATCGACCCCAATGGCTAACCCCTCGTCCGCCCAGGCGCCCGGCACTGCGTCCAGTCTCACTCCCGGCCAGGCGCCGCCGTTCAACTTCAAGGCGATCCTGCAGCAGATGATCCAGCAGAACGCGTCCGACCTCCACCTCAAGGTGGGCCGGCCGCCGACGCTGCGGGTCAACGGCGATCTGACGCCCCTCCCGGCGGCGCCGATGCGGCCGGAGGACCTCAAGTCGCTCGCCGAGCAGCTCATGACGCCGAAGCAGGTAAAGGAGTTCGCCGAGTTCAAGGAGGCGGACTTCGCGATCGGCGTTCCCGGGATCGGCCGGTTCCGCGTCAACGTCTATCAGCAGCGCGGGACGATCGCGTACGCGCTCCGTTCGATTCCGTACCAGGCGAAAACGGTGCAGGAGCTCAACCTCCCGCAGGTGGTCGAGGAGATCTCGCTGCGGCCGCGCGGCCTCGTGCTCATCACCGGGATCACGGGCTCCGGCAAGTCCACCGCGCTCGCGGCGATGATCCAGCACATCAACGAGCGCCGGCGCGCGAACGTGATCACGATCGAGGATCCGATCGAGTTCCTGCATCGCGACATCAACTGCCACATCAACCAGCGCGAGGTCGGGAGCGACACCGGCAGCTTCGCGCAGGCGCTGCGGCGCGTGCTGCGTCAGGACCCGGACGTCGTCATGATCGGTGAGATCCGCGACATCGACACGCTCGACACGGCGCTGAAGGCGGCCGACACGGGGCACCTCGTGTTCTCCACCCTGCACACGACGGACGCCACGCAGACGATCAACCGCGTGCTGTCCTTCTATCCGCCACACCAGCAGGCGGAGGTCCGCTTCGCGCTCTCCAGCGCCCTCGCCGGCGTGATCTCGCTCCGCCTCGTCCCGCGCGCCGACCAACCCGGCCGAATCCCCGCGTGCGAGGTTCTCATCAACACGGCCGCGGTGCGCGACAACATCCGGGACATGAACAAGGCGCTCAACATCCCGGACCTCATCAAGGAAGGCAACGTCCAGTACGGAATGCAGAACTTCGACCAGTCGCTGATGGCGCTGTACTCGCAGGGCGTCATCTCGTACGAGAGCGCGGTGTTCTACGCGACCAATCCAAGCGAATTCGCGCTCCGCGTGCAGGGCGTGGCGGGGAGCAGCGACTCGTCGTGGTCGGGATTCGAGCCGGACGCAAATGCCTGAACGCGCGTCGGGCGCAGGCTGGGGCGGCTGACGGGATGCATCGGTCATGTTCAAGAAGGTTCTGATCGCGAACAGGGGCGAGATCGCGCTGCGCGTGATCCGCGCCTGCCGCGAGCTCGGGGTGCAGACCGTCGCCGTGTACTCGGAGGCCGACCGCGAATCGCTGCACGTGCGGTTCGCGGATGACGACGTGTGCATCGGCCCCGCCCCCGCGCGCGACTCGTATCTGCGCATTCCCCGCCTGATCGCGGCGGCCGAGATCACGGGCGCCGACGCGATTCATCCCGGATACGGCTTTCTGGCGGAGAACGCGGAGTTCGCCGAAACGTGCGCAGCGTCCAACATCACGTTCATCGGTCCGACGCCCGAGCAGATCCGGGTGATGGGCAACAAGTCCGCGGCGCGCGACGCGATGGTCAAGGTGGGCGTGCCCGTTGTGCCGGGAACTCCCGGACCAGTGGAAGACTCGGATTCCGCGCTCGAGTTCGCGAAGGGCATCGGGTTCCCGGTCATCATCAAGGCGTCCGCTGGCGGTGGCGGCAAGGGCATGCGCGTGGCCCGTGACGCCGACGACTTCGCGCGCTCGTTTCAGCTGGCGCGCTCGGAAGCGCTGTCCGCCTTTGGCAACGGCGACGTGTACGTGGAGAAGTACCTCGAGCGGCCGCGCCACATCGAGTTCCAGATTCTCGGGGACCAGCACGGGAGTGTCGTGCATCTGGGTGAACGCGACTGTTCCGTCCAGCGGCGCCACCAAAAGCTCATCGAAGAGGCGCCAAGCCCGGCCGTTACCCCCAAGTTGCGCGAGGCGATGGGCAAGGCCGCGGTGGATGGGTCACGCGCGATCAACTACGTCGGCGCCGGCACCATCGAGATGCTGCTCGACGAGGACGGCTCGTACTACTTCATGGAGATGAACACTCGCATCCAGGTGGAACATCCCGTTACCGAGATGCTCACGGGCGTGGACCTGGTGAAAGAGCAAATACTCGTGGCTGGTGGCGAGAAGCTCTCCGTGACGTCGCTGCCGCCGCTGCGTGGCCACGTGATCGAATGCCGGGTGAACGCCGAGGACCCTGCGCGCAACTTCCAGCCGTCCCCCGGCAGGATCACGACGTTCCATCCGCCGGGAGGCCCGGGGGTGCGACTCGACTCGCACGTGTACGCTGGCTACGTCGTGCCCCCGTACTACGATTCACTGTTGGCGAAGCTCATAGTGCAGGGCCGCGACCGGCGGGAAGCGCTGGCGCGCATGCGGGTGGCACTCGAATCCTTCGTGGTGGAGGGGGTCACGACTACTATTCCGTTTCTCGCGCGCGTGATGCAGAACGAGCGGTTCCAGCGCGGCGAGGTGGACACGAAATTCCTGGAGCGAGAGCAGGACTTGTTTCGCGATCTGAAAGAGACGACGTAAATGCGCGTCGACGTGTACTTCGCACCGTCACTGGTGACGCCGGCGG
>CAYLPM010000347.1:0-4952 GCA_964385525.1 uncultured Gemmatimonadaceae bacterium | reverse complement strand
ATTCCGACGATCGGCATCGGCGCGGGTTCGGCGTGCGATGGGCAGGTGCTCGTGCTGGCCGACCTGCTCGGGCTCAACGACCGCTTCTCGCCGAAGTTTCTCAAGCGGTACGCGAACATGGCGGACGACACGCGGAACGCCGTGCGGAAGTTCGCCGGCGAGGTACGCGACGGAGCCTACCCCGATGCCGACCACAGCTTCTAGGTCGCTGGTCACCGCGAGCATCGCCGACGTCCGCGCCCGCGTGGCCGCGGCGCGCGCGCGCGGCGCGCGCATCGGGTTCGTCCCCACGATGGGCTTTCTTCACGAGGGCCACCTGCGCCTCCTCGACGCGGCGCGCGCGCAGGCGGACGTCGTCGTCCTGAGCATCTTCGTCAATCCACTCCAGTTCGGGCCGGGTGAGGACTTCGCCCGCTACCCGCGGGACGAGGCGGGCGATCTCGAGAAGGCCGCCGCACGGGGCGTCGAGCTCGTCTTCGCGCCGGCGCTGAACACGATGTATCCCGCCACCCTCGCCACCGTCGTAACGCCGGTCGCCGCGCACGATCGCTGGGAGGGCGCGATCCGCCCCGGGCACTTCCAGGGCGTGCTCACCGTCGTCGCGAAGCTCTTCCACATCGTGACGCCCGACATCGCCGCGTTCGGACAGAAGGACATCCAGCAGGCAACGCTCATTCGCGCGATGGTCCGCGATCTCGACTTTCCGATCGAGATCGTCGTCACCCCCACCGTACGCGAAGCGGATGGGCTCGCGATGTCGAGCCGCAACGCGTACCTGTCCGCTCCCTCGCGCGTGAGCGCACGCGTGCTCTCGCGAGCGCTGTTCGCCATGCGCGAGGCCTGGACGACGGGGACGCACGGCGCCGCCGAGCTGGAGGCGATCGGCCGCGAGATGCTGGCGACCGAGCCCGCGGTCGTCACCGATTACCTGGCGATCGTGCATCCCGAGCAGCTCGAGTCGGTCGCGCACGCGCCGGCGGGGACGATCGTGCTCGTCGCCGCGCGCGTCGATGGCACGCGCCTGATCGACAACGTCATCCTCGGCGGCTGATGAGCTGGCGCGCGGTCGTCGCGGCCCTCGACGAAGGTGAGCGGCTCCGCTCACACGTGAGTCTGTACCTCCACCCGCTCGCCGGACGCCCGATCATCTGGCACGTCGTCCGCGCGCTGCTCGAAGCGTCGCCTCCACCCGAGCGTGTGCGCGTGCTGCACCGCGACGACGTCCGGCTGCGCCTCCCCAGCGATCCAGTCGTGGAGATCACCGAGGAAGCGGTGCCCGGAGGGCAGGAGGGCCGGGCGCTGCGTGCCGCCGTCACGCCGCCCGGCATGACCCTGCTCGTCGATGGCGCCGCGCCGCTGCTCACCCCATCTACCTTCACGCGACTACTTCGCGGCGCGGACAACGGCGTCGCCGCCGTCCGCGACGAGCATAGCGAGAGCATCGGCACGCTGGCCGTCGCCGGCGAGGGACCCGCGCTGGCGTCGGCCGATGATCCACGACGCCCGACGGGTGTGGCCCGCGTCACACCGACGTCCAGCGATGAGCTGCTGCGCGTCGTGGACCGGCACACGCTGGGCAGAGCCGCCGTCGTACTCCGGGACCGGCTGGTCCGCATCCACGAATCGCAGGGCGTCTCCTTCATGTTACCGGATACGATCTGGGTCGACATGGATGTACGGATCGGATCGGACACCCTCGTCTATCCCGGCGTGGTGATCGAGGGGATCACCGAGATCGGGAGCGGTTGCGTGATCGGCCCTCACTCCCGCATCGTGGAGTCCACGATCGGCAAGGGCGTCGAGCTCCGCGGCTGGAACTACATCGCTCGCACGAGCGTCCGCAATCAGGCCGTCCTGGAACCTTATGTTAGACGCGGCAGCGATTAGTCTCCCCCTGTGGGCGCGGGTGACCGACTCCCGCCGGGGCCACATCATCCGGGTCACGAGACTGCTCGAGCGCTGGGCCGAGACGCTGCAGCTCTCGAGCGCCGAAGCCGACGCCTGGCGTGATGCGGGAATGTGGCACGACACGTTGCGCGACGCGCCCGAAGATGCCCTGCGGGCACTGCTTCCCGACGCCGACTATCCGGGGCCCATGCTCCACGGCCCCGCCGCCGCGCTCCGGCTCGCGCGCGACGGCGAGAAGCGCACCGCCGTGCTCGAAGCCATCAAGTGGCACACGGTCGGATACCGGCACTGGGATCGGACCGGAAAGGCCCTCTTCATGGCCGACTATCTGGAGCCGGGCCGTCCCTTCGCGCGCCCCGAGCGGGCGTTTCTCGCCAACCAGGTCGCGCACGACTTCGAGGGCGTCTTCCGTCAGGTCGTTCGTCACCGGCTCGAGTGGGCGCTGCGCGATGGCAGGCCGCTCTATCCCGAGACCGTGGCGCTGTGGAACGCCCTGCGCTGAGCCGCCGCTTTCTCCTGCTGCTCGCCGGTGCACTCCTCGTCACCGGCATCGCAACGCTCGTGTGGTGGGTCGGTTCACCCGGCGGCACGCCGTTCGGCGGTGGCACCGACGCACCGCGGCGGCTCGTCCCTGAAGGCACCCGCATTCGCGTGGAAGTCCTGAACGCGACCACCACGCGCGGACTCGCCCGGCGCGCGTCGCTCTACCTGCGCGATCTCGGCTTCGACGTCGTCGCGATCGGCACCGCCGCCGAGCAGCGCGACAGCACGCTCGTGATCGATCGGGCGGGAAACGAGGAGTGGGCGCGTCTCCTCTCGCGCGCCGTCGGCGATGCGTCCATCGAGGCGCAGCCCGACAGCTCACGCTACCTGGATCTCACCGTCCTCCTCGGCACCACCTGGACTCCGCCGGCGCAACCCTTCTATCCGTAGCTGCCCGCACGCGGCGGCAATGTCGAGTCCGCGGCTTTTCCGTACGGCGACTTCGACCCCCTGCTCCCGCACGAGACGCGCGAACCGCGCGATCGCCGTCGCCGGCGTCGGCACGAATCCCTGCGCGCCTCCGGGGTGCAGCGGGATGAGATTCACGAACGCCCGACACTCCCGGGCGAGCCGCGCCAGCATCACCGCGTGCTCCGGCTGGTCGTTCACCCCGCCGAGCATGACGTACTCGAACGTCACCCGCCGGTCGAAGACCTTCGCGGCGTCGATCACATCCGCGAGCGGATACTTCGTGTTGATCGGCATGAGCCGCTGGCGCAGCTCGTCGCTCGGCGCATGGATGGAGATCGCGAGCCGGAACTGCTCCGGCCGTGCGCCAAGCGCGACGATCCCCGGAAGCACGCCGACGGTGGAGACCGTGATGTGCCGGGCGCCGATCGCCAGCCCGCCGGCGTCGTTCAGGATGGTCAGCGTCGGGGCGACGGCCTTCCAGTTCATCAGCGGTTCGCCCATCCCCATGAACACGATGTTCGTGACGCGGATCGGCGGGTCGAGCAGCCGCATCTCCCGCACCTGACCCGCGATCTCGTGCACGGCGAGGTTCCGGCGGTACCCCATGGCCCCCGTCGCGCAGAAGGCGCATCGCAGCGCGCACCCCGCCTGGGACGAGATGCACAGGGTCATCCGCGAGCCTTCCGGGATCGCGACGGTCTCGATCGCCTCGCCGTCGTGCAGGCGGAACAGGAACTTCTGCGTCCCATCCACGGACGCCTGTCGAGTGACGAGCTCGAGGCGCGGCATGGTAAAGTGTTCCGCGAGCAGTGCGCGGAACGCCTTTGGAAGCTCCGCCATCGCGTCGAAGCTCTCCGCCGGATTCAGCCAGAGACGCCGGGCGACCTGCGAGCCGCGGTAGGGCTGCTCCCCATGCGCGACGGCGAAGTCGCGCAGCACCGACTCGGCTTCCGAGGGAATGAGGTCCAGCAGATTCTGCTTTCCGCTCACTGCCACAGCGCGCTCAACGTGAACTGGTAGATGGGCGCCAACCCGGCTCCATTCTCCTCGCGCGCGACACCCACGGTGTAGCGCGCATAATGCAGGCCCAGTCCCAGGCGCAGCCGCCAGTCGACGTTTCCGAAGGCCTCGTTGCGCGCGAGTCCGGCCCGCGCCTCGACTGGGCCCTGACGGGCGGCGATGAAGCCGAAATGCTCGTGTCCCCGATCGTCGCCGAGCGAGAGCGCGTACCCCGCTCGCGCCTCCTGGACGGAATCCGTTCCCGCGAGGCGCACGTCGCTCGCGACGTTGAACCGGACATGTCGTGTGCTGCCGTTTCCGCCTGGCCGCCACAGAAAGGTCGACGCGCCGAACCGCACCCGGTCGGTGCCGAGGAGGTCCGTCGCGAGCACCCCGGCGTCGAGCCCCAGCGCGCCTCGCCGGAGGGCATCCGCCTCGCCGTGGCGGTACCGCACCGCGAGTCCGATCACGAAGCCCTCGTGGCGGCGCGCGAATGTGGCCGAGGCCACGGTCGTGTTGTAGGGGATCACGCCGATCGTCTGAGGATCGGTGTCCGTGCGCAGGAGGTCGGTGACCTCGGCCCGGACGATCCCCAGGGCGACCGTCGAGGCCCCCGGCAGTCGCAGGCTCGCCGAGAGCATCTGCGCGCTAACGGCCTGGTCCGACGGCGTGTGAAGCGTGGCGGCCGACAGTCGGGCTCGGGCTCCCACGGGAAGGGCGATCGACGCCGGGTTCCAGAAGCCATCGCCGGCGAGGTGGGCGAGGGCCGGCGGTTCGCCGATCGTGCCGACCTGAAACTCGAGCAGGTCCCGGCCGGGGACTTGCTGGGCCTGAGCGAGGGAGACGAGCCCGGTGCAGAGAAGTGCGGCGACGGCGAGGCGAAGCATGGTGCGGACGTTACCCGAGGTCGCAAGGCCGGTCAAGAAAACGACTTCCGACCTTCCAGGCCAGGGTGTAGATTCCTGTCCTTGGATATGCCTCCCTGGAGCCCTTGTGCTGCTCACTGAGCTGCTCACGCCGGACCGGGTCAAGGTCCCGCTCGGCAGCCGCACGAAGGACGAGGTACTTCGAGAGCTGGTCCACCTGGCCGC
>CAYLPM010000346.1:0-12711 GCA_964385525.1 uncultured Gemmatimonadaceae bacterium | reverse complement strand
CGCGCTATGTCGCCCTTGGACTGGCGCCTCAGTTCGCCCCGGTCGGGCTGCTGCGCCTCGGCGGAGAGCCTCGTGCCAGCGCCATTCTGATCGCGCCGCAGTGGGTGCTCACGGCCGGCCACGCGACGGAGCAGGTACGCTCCGACGAACTCCGGATCGAGCTCGGCGTGCGGGCCTACGAGGTGGTGGAGATCGTTATGCATCCCGATTATCGCTCGCGACGGATCGGGAACGGCACCGACCTCGCGCTCGTGAAGCTGGCCGAGCCCGTCGTCGATGTGATGCCGGCGGTGCGGTATCGAGGTTACGCGGAGCGCGGGTCGGTCGCGACCGCAGTCGGCTTCGGCGTGGCGGGATCGGGGATCACCGCGATGATGGCGCCGGCTCCGAGCGGAACGAAGCGCGCCGGCACCAACGTAATCGACGCCCGCGGCGGCACGATCGAGGGACGGCGGATCCCGAGCAACCTTCTGGTTGCGGACTTCGACAGGCCGGGCGACCCGTCGTTCAATCGAACGGGCTCGGCGACGCCGCTCGAGCTCGAGTACATGCCCCTCGGAGGCGACAGCGGAGGCGGGCTCTTCATCGAGCAGGACGGTTCGTGGATGCTCGCCGGCGTCTTCTCCGGCTACACGTTCAGCGTGAGTACCGCCCTCGAGCTCGGGATGTACGGCAGCCTGATGTACTGGACGCGGCTCTCGCTGTACAACGAGTGGGTGGACAACGTCACCGGTGCCGCCGAGTTCCTCCGATTGGCCAACCTGGACGCGCTGGAGGCAGCGGCCGCTACCTGGTGAGACCCGATGCCCGCGTCAGCGGGATGGCCGCTGTGGCGGCGCGTCGCTCCCGAACACGTCGCGGTTGAGCTCGATGTAGTGCTTCAGGTGACCCGGGACGTCCTCTTCGGGAAAGATCGCCGTGACCGGACACTCCGGTTCGCACGCCCCGCAGTCGATGCACTCGTCGGGTTGAATGAAGAGCTGATCGGGACCTTCGTAGATGCAGTCGACCGGGCAGACGTCGACACAGGCCTTGTCCTTGACGGTGATGCAGGCTTCGGTAATGACGTAGGGCATGCTTGCCTCGAGAGATGACAAAGGCGACGCGCAGACCAAAGATAGGCGGCAGGCACTCCGGGGAACAGGGCGCGGCGGGGACCGCGCAGGGAGTCGTTCGCCGTGCAATCGACGCTCGAGTGCTCGCGACGGCTTTCGCGCTCCTGCCCTCTGCTCACGACGCGTTCCAGGCGTTCCACGGCTTCTCCACCCCCTGCTTTCGCAGCTCGGGGTTCTCGCGGTAGAGCGTCGTGGTGCGACCGATCACCTGCACGACTTCGGACGAGGTCACGCGCGCCAGCTGGCCGGCGGCGTCCTTCGGTTTCACGTCGAGGTTCCGGCCGAGCTGCACCTTGACCAGCTCGCGCGTGCGCAGTGCGTCATCGAGCGAGGCGATCAGCGCCGGCGTCACCCCGTGCTGGCCGACGTGCACCGTGGCCGTGAGGTGATGCGCCTCGGCGCGGAGACCGGCGCGCGACTTTCCCGTGAGCGTCATCGTGGCTCCCGCGCGAGAATCGGTTGCGGATCGATCGGCGATCCCTTCCACCAGCGGCGATCCTCATCCATGAGGACGATCGCGAAGTGCAGGTGTGGGACGTCCGGCGGCGCGTTGCCCGTGGTCCCGACGTAGCCCACCGTGTCACCGCGCTCGAGCGCCATCCCGTCGTGGATGCCCGAATGATAACGATCGAGATGCGCGTAGAAGAGGACGAAGCGCCCGCTTTCGTCGATGGTGTAGACCATGTTGCCGCCCGCCTCGCTGATGTGCAGCGTGGCGACGCGCCCGCCCGTCGCCGCCAGCACCGGAGTGCCGCGCGGTGCCAGGATGTCGTATGCATCGTGTCGTCGGGTGCCTCGCGCCTGCGCGAAGTTGCTCGGAGGGAGCTCATCGCGTGAAAGGCCGGCGACGGGAATGCGGAGCGCGAGCGCGTACAGATAGGCCACCGGATCACGGTCGATCACGTCGGCCGGAGGCGGATCGAGCGCGACGTCCGTCGCGCCGGTGGCATCCGGGGGTGGTTCGTCAACGGGAGCAACGCCGCTCAGGGTATCGGCGGGTCCGGACACGGGCCGGTCGACCGCGGGCAGCACCCCGGTGTCGCGCTTTTCCTCCCGGTCTTCGCCTCCGACGACGAAGCATGCGAGCGAAAGGAATGGCAGCAGGAGCGCGATGCGCAGGTGCACACGACGGCCGAAACGTTGGGTCCGCATGAGGCGAGCGAGGGCAGAATTCAGGCCGAGACAGCTCAGTCCCGCTTGCGCCCTTCCTCGGCGAAATGCCCGTATGGATTCACCGGCGTGCCTTCCCAGTAGCGCCGCGGATCGTCGTACCGCATGACCTGAAAGTGCAGGTGCGGCGCGTTCTCCGGCGCGTTGCCGGAGGTGCCAACGTAGCCGATCACCTCGCCTTTGCGCACGCGTGCGGCCTCGCGGAGACCGCTTCGGTAGCCGTCCAGGTGCGCGTAATAGTAGATCAGGCGCTCCTCGGGATCGACGATGTAGATGATCCGCCCACCCGCGTTGTTCCGGCGGATGCTGACGACGCGGCCGTCGTCGGCCGAGAGGACGGGCGTGCCGCGCGGGGCCATGATGTCGATCGCGTTGTGCCGGCGACTGCCACGGGGCGCGGAGAAGTTGTTTGGAACCCTCGCGGGCTCGATCCCCAGGACCGGAACCATGAGCGCGCGGTCGCGGAGGTACTCGGCATCGGTGGCCGCCGGCACGGCGGTGGTTCGGCCGTCGGAGGCCCTCGGGCCGCCCGCGCCTGGGCCGTTCCGTTCGTCGGTCGCCAAGGATCCCCTGGACGCACCGGTGGGATCCGGTGCGGCTCCGGGGTCGTCGATCCGGTTCCTGGCGGGCACGCAGCCGAGCAGCATCACGGCGGCCAGGCACACCGCCGCGGTCAAGTTAACCCATTGTGATTCCTTCACGTACGAATGACGACCGAATTCGGCTCCGGGTGACATTTTCATCTGTTTGCGGGCGCGCGGAGGTCGGCCGAACAGGTGACGGGGCTCGGAAGAGGTCCGTCCCTGACATGGCGAGCCCATCCATTACGGCTGGAGCGCGCCCCACCTCCCGGAACTCTCGGCGTGCTCATTCTCAGCTCGATCATCTACGCCTGCATCACCGCGTTTCTCACGTTCTTCGTCCTCCGGCTCCTGAGCATTCCCCGCTGGCCCGCGATGTTGGCGGCTGTGACGTCGCCATACTGGTTCGGAACTGTCGCTCAGGTGTTGGGACAAGTACGCTGGACATGGATCGTCGGCCTTGGCCTGCTGATTCCGTACGTCGTCGGCCCAGTCCTGGTGCGTGCACTCTCGCGGTGGCCCGTCTCCGCCGAGTTCGAGCCGTGGAGTGTGCGCGACGAGCCCATGTCGCCACGGATCCGGAACTTCTTCGATGACGTGGCTTGCTCGCTCGCCACCGAAGGGTATCTCCACGAGATCTGGCTGGTCCAGCGCGGGTTCGTGCAGCACACGACCTCTCGCATGCAGCTCTTCGTGAACGCCAGCGAGCAGGCGGCGGCGATCGCGTACGCGATCGAGTCCGACGATCCGAAAGCGAAGCAGTTCGTCAGCTACATCGACTTCGTCTCGTATCGGCGTGATGGCCGTCACCGGATCACGAACAACGCGCCTCGTCCATCGCCGTACCCACCGATCTGGTATCGGGAGTTGGAGGTGTTTCCGCAGGTGCGGGACCCGGCCCGGCTGGCGCGCCTGCACCGGGCGCTGACGAGCCAGGACGGACCCCCCGCTCCGCTACCCGACGAGATCCGGCAGGAGCCGCTCGGGTACGCTGCCGAAGTCGTGCGGCGTGAGCTCGAGCATCAGGTCGCCACTGGCTACCTGGCAGTCGAGGATTTCGGGGACCACCTTCGCCCGACCCTTCGGGGCGCGGCCATGATGACGTGGAAGATGCTGCCGCCGGCGAGCTGGTTCATTGCCTGGCGGCTGGGTCGTCGCGCCGATGCGCTCGTGGCGGCGCTCGATTACGCTGGCCGCGATGAGCGTCCGCTCGCACTCCCGGCCAACCAGGCGGCGGGATCGCCGGCACTGCTTCCGCTCACCTCCGTGGCGGCCGTGCTCGCCGTCGTCGCGATCTTTCGGCTGCCAGAGCTGTTCGGGGGCGTGCGGCTCCTCGCGCAGGACACGAGGCAGGAGTCGTTCGCGCTACCGGCGGATTTCGTGGCGGAAGGCGACTTCGGAGCCGCCGTTCGGCAGCTCGAGTCTCTGGCGCACGCACGGAGCGATACGCTGTTCGGGTCCACGGTACTCGCGGGGGGCGCGCGGTCGCCGACGGGCGGCTTCGTCATCCCAATGCGACCGTCGCTCGCCGGTCCGTTCCTGGAGGTCGTCCGGCCCATGTTCCTGCCGCGCGGATTCTACGTGATCCGCGCGGAGCAGAATTTCGGGGTGGCCGGCGTGCCCGACCAGATCGCGATCCTGCCCACGGCCGATCCCCTCGAGGTCGTGCGCCGGCTCGGCACGCGCGCGGCCCCGGGCCGCCCGACCGCCGACGTCGTGGAATGGCTGCGCGCCCTGAACGCGGAGTATCCGCTCACGCTCACGGGCGCGAGCGCGGACTGGATTGCCGCGCGTCTGGTGAGCCCGCCCGCCGACCCGCTCGCACTCGCACGCCGCGTGCAGGCCTTCTGCCCCAACGTGATCGAACACGGCGCGGGGACGGTGGAGGCGCTGGCGAAGGACATGGCGCGGCGTGGCGAGATCTATTGCTGGTGGTAACGGCCCTCTTCACCAGCGACCGTGTCCTCGACGATCCCTCCGGCGGCGACGGACTCTCGCCGCATGCCTGCCAGCCCGTCCTCGATGCTCCTCGAGTGGTGCATCGAACAGAACTTCGGGCCGCACATCGCACAGAACTCGGCGCTCTTGAAGTAGTCGGCGGGCAGTGCCTCGTCGTGGTACTCGCGGGCGCGTTCGGGATCGAGTGCAAGCCGGAACTGTTCGTTCCAGTCGAACGCGTAGCGGGCGCGTGACAGGGCATCGTCGCGGTCGGTGGCGCCGGCACGGCCCCGCGCGATGTCGGCCGAGTGCGCGGCGATCCGGTAGGCGATCACGCCCTGTCGCACATCCTCCGCATTCGGAAGGCCGAGGTGCTCCTTGGGCGTGACGTAGCAGAGCATGTCCGCGCCGTGCCAGCCGATCATCGCCGCCCCGATCGCGCTCGTGATGTGATCGTAGCCCGGCGCGATGTCGGTCACGAGAGGCCCGAGCGTGTAGAACGGCGCCTCGTGACAGAGCTCCTTCTGCTTTCGCACGTTCATCTCGATCTGGTGCATCGGGATGTGGCCGGGCCCCTCGACCATCACCTGCACGTCCTTTTCCCACGCCCGCCGCGTGAGGTCCCCCAACACCTCGAGCTCGGCGAACTGCGCGGCGTCGCTCGCGTCGTGGATCGAGCCTGGACGCAGCGAGTCGCCGAGGGAGATCGTGACGTCGTAGCGGCGCAGAATGTCCAGGACGTCGTCGTACCGCTCGTAGAGCGGGTTCTGGCGACGATGCGCCATCATCCACACGGCGAGCAGCGAACCGCCGCGGCTCACGATGCCTGTGATGCGTCCATACACGAGCGGAAGGTGCTCGAGGAGGATGCCGGCGTGGATCGTCATGTAATCCACACCCTGCTTCGCCTGGTGCTCGATGACCTCGAGCAGGAGCTCGGCCGTGAGCTCCTGCGGCTCCGCGACCCGGAGCACCGCCTGATAGATGGGGACAGTGCCGATCGGCACGCTGGACGCGGCGATGATCGCGGTGCGGATGGCGTCGAGGTCGCCGCCGGTCGAGAGGTCCATCACCGTGTCCGCGCCGTAACCGACCGCGAGCCGCATCTTCTCGACTTCCGCGGCGAGGTCCGCCGTGACGGCGGAGCTGCCGATGTTGGCGTTGATCTTGACGCGCGCGACCTTGCCGATCGCCATCGGCTCGAGCGTGCCGTCGAGATGGTGGATGTTGGCGGGGATGATGAGCCGGCCGCGCGCGACCTCGCTGCGGACGATCTCGGCGGCGAGCGTCTCGCGCTCGGCGACAACCCGCATTGCGGGCGTGATGGCGCCCTGTCGCGCGGCGCGCATCTGCGTGTGTGCTTCCATTGTCTGACTCCCTACGCCGGTGCGAACCGGATCAGGTTCTGAGGGACTCTCTCAGCCCGCGCGCATGCGGCGTGGGCACCCCTGTCAGCAAGGCAAGCTAGCGTCGCGTGGCGTTCGGAGTAAGGTCAAGGGCGAACCGGGTGGCTGCGCCAAGGGCGGCGCGTCGTCGTCGCGCGCAGCGCCTCAGGCCGCCTCCTCCGCCTGGCTGCAGAGCGCCTCGAGCGTATGCGGTTCCTCCTGCAGCAGCTCGAGCGCCGGCAGATCGCACCCGTCGAGGCGGAGGCACCGCTTCGCTCCCGTCTTCGCGTGGAAGACGAGACGCGTGGCGACTTTCCAGACCTTCCAGGGGACTCCGCCCGCATCAGTGAACACGACGACGGTCATGAATGCCACCTCCTGTGCGAGATGACCCTCTGACCGCTGTGCGGGTCACTATCCCGTTGCGGTGTCGTCACATGCGACGACGTATAGTCCCTGGACGCCCACGCGGAATGCACGAGATCGCCGCATCCCGCGGGATGCCCGGGCTGGTCGCGCGACCGGCGTGATGCAGAACGGGCGCCCCCGCACCGCGAGGACGCCCGCCCATGCCGTCTCGACCGGCAGCGTGTGCTACCGCTGCTCGATCGTTGCGTTCGTGTAGTACGTCGTAACGATGTCCTCGAACGTCGCCCCCTGCTCGGCCATCATCACCGCCCCGATCTGCGACATCCCCACCCCGTGACCGAGGCCCGCGCCGTACGCGCGCCAGCCGGTGACCTCACCCGAGCTCAGGATCGGCACGATGAAGAACAGCGTGCTGCTCAGCGGCTCGTACTCGCCCTCGAGCGTGATGTAGGAGAGCTTCGAGCGGATGTCGTGCTTCTCCGCCACGAGCGTGCCGGCATCGGTGTCGAACTCCATGCGGCGCACGCGGGCGTACGTTCCGCGCTCCACCGTCCGCACCGCCGTCACGTTCTCGACGGGCACGCCGAACTTGGCGCTGAGGACCGCCGCCATCTCCGCCTTCGACCAGTCCACCTTCCAGTAGGTGAACTTGGACCAGACGCCGCGCTCGTTCTTCAACACACCGCGGAGATCGGTGATTCCACCGCCGCTGGTGAACGAGTCCAGCGTCAGCTTCTTCTGCAGACCCCAGGGGAGATGCGACTCGTTGATGCCGCGCAGGTACGGCACGACGGGCTCGAAGACATCCTCCGAGTTGGCGGTCCACCCACCGCTCGCCGGGTGGAAAGGCGTGTCGATGAGAAGACCCTCGAACGTCGCGACAATTCCGGCCGTCGCGTCGATCGCGGCCGTGGACACTTCGTGCTCGACCTCCGGACCGCCGTACGGCTGGTACTCGCCCGCGTAGAAGTCGAAACCCTCGGCCGCATGACGGCCGAAGTTGTACAGCGCCCGCGTGCGCTCGGCCACGGCGTGCGCCTTCTGCGCTTCGGCCACACCGTAGGAGTCCGGGGGCAGCACGAGCGGCACCACGCGGCGCAGATACTGCTCGAGCGGCACTTCGCTGACGGCGGTCAGGGTCTCGCTGGCGTTCCGGAAGACCGTGACCCTTCCGTCCACCTCCTCTCCATTCACCGTCGCGCGTCCGGCGGCCGGCTCGAGCGAGATGAAATTCGGCGCGGTGACGTCGACGGTACCCATCCTGATCCGGAATCCGGCGAGAGTCGATACCGTGGTGACCCTGAACCACTGGTCGGTCAGGGTCGCCAGATCGCGCTGTTCCGCGATCTTGCGGAACTGGGTGCGGGAGCTGCTCGCGCTGCTCAGCCCGAGGTCGCCGAGATACACCTTCCAGCAATCGCCAGACTGCAGGACATACGTGACGAAGCCCACCTGGAACTCGGTCTCCTTCTGCGCCGCATCGGCCACGTACGCATCGCGCTCTGCCTCGGTGGCACACGTCAGTGTGAGCAGGCGGAAGCTCGTCTTGCCAGGGATGCTCTGGTTGACGAAGGTGATCGTCGCCGCCTCGCCGGCACCGGACACGATCGTCGCCCCCGTGACCTTGTCACGGATGGCAAAGGCGTCCGTGCCGCCGAGCTGGAGCTCGGTGGCATCGGTGACCAGGCCGAGCCGGATGTCGCCGGTGAATTCGGCGCTGTTGGTGGGCGGCGCGAAGACGGGCGGTGCCTCGTACTCGAGGCCAGCCGGGAATTCGGCGCAAGCAGCGACCAGTGCGATGAGCAGCCACGCGGGCGCTGCGCTCTGACGAAGGTTGGTGGGCATCATGGGTCGATCCTCTGTGGAAGACGAGCTCGTCCACAGAATCGACCTGTCGAAATGCCCTGCCGTCACACTTTCGGGTCGTTCCAAGTGTACAATTTTCATACAGCGTCGGCAAACGGATGTCCCCCACGCTTGCCGCCAGACCTCGTCCGCAACCATGTTTGCTTCGTGCCCGTAGAAATCAGCGCGGATGTCGCGCGCCGAGTCTCAGGAACTCGTCCGTGACGCCTCGGCGTTTTCGATTCGGGTGTGTCGTGCTCGGCGCGGGCGCGGGGACGCGCTTTGGCGGCCCGAAGGCGCTGGCGGAGCTTCCTTCGGGTGAGCGCTTTCTCGACATCGTGGTGCGGCTCGCTGCGGACGCGGACGCCGATCCCGTCATCGCCGTAGTGCAGCGGGGCATGTCGGTTCCGGCGCCAGCGCGTCGGGTGGAGGCAGGGGACCCGGCGGCGGAGCAGATCTCCTCGCTGCGCCTGGGGCTCGCGCAGCTCACGAACGTGTCGGTGACGGGGGCCCTCGTCTGGCCGGTGGACCATCCGTTCGTGGCGCTCCGCAGCGTGCTCGCGGTGGTGGACGCGCATCAGCGCACCGGGGCACCGATCGTGGTGCCCGCGTACGAGGGGCGGCGCGGCCATCCCGTGTTCTTCGACCGGGAGACGTGGCGCGAGCTGATGACCGTCCGGGAGGGTGGCGCGCGGGCCGTGGTGCACGCCTACGGCGATCGCGTGCTGGCGGTGGAGACCGGAGACGCCGGGGTGCTGCGAGACATTGATACGCGAGCCGACCTGGCGGTCGGCGGGGGATCCTAGCCGATGCGGGTGCTCGAGCTCAACGGAACGCGGAGGGAGCTCCGGGATGGCGAGACGACGATCGGCAGTGGAGCCGAGGCGACGTGGCGCGTCGCGTCCCACGACCTGGCAGCGCAGCACTTCGTGGTGACGGTGGATGACGCGGGCGTGGCGGAGTTGCGGCCGTGCTCCGACCAGAGTGTGGTGGTGCTCAACGGCCGCCAGGCGCCGATGATCACGGTCACGCTCGTGCCCGGAGACGTCATCGCGGCGGGGACGGCGCGCTTCCGGTATCTCGACGACGCGGAGATGCTCGAGGCGTTTCCGCCCGACGTCCTGGGCCACGCAGAGGGTGACGCGGACGCCCACGCGGCGCACCTGATCGACGAAGCGGCGCAGGGCGCCTATCCGCTGTCGCAGCGAACTATCACGATCGGCCGCGACACCTCGAGCGTGATCCGTCTCAAGGATCCGCGCGTGTCACGCTATCACGCCGACATTCGCGCGGAGGCGGGCGCGTACGTGCTCCATCCGTTGGGCGCGAGCGGGACGTACGTCAACCACGAGCGGATCACGGCCCCGCGGGTGCTCGAGGAGGGCGACCGGATCGAGATCGGCGGCACGGCGCTTCGCTTCACGCGAGCGCCCCTTCCCGACGACGTTCACCCCGCGGACGCGGAGTGGGAGCTGAACGATCCGCAGGCCATGCGGGCGACGCTGCTTCACGGGGCCGTCACGGCCCGCGAGGACGCGGTACCGGAGGGTCCATCCCGGCTCTGGCTGCTCGCGGCGGCGGCGGTGCTGCTGGCGATCGTGGGCTACCTCGTCTTCATCTAGTGGTGCTTCCCACCCGGTCTGGCATGTCTCCTCGCCGCGCAGGTCACACACACCTACCGCAGAGGAACGCGGAGAAAACGACGAGGAACGCAGAGGACGGCACACCGGTCGGAGGTCTGCCCGCGACGAGCCCGGACGAATGCTTTGGAAACGGCCCCGGGACGCAACGGCTTCCCGAGGTCTGCCCGCGACAGCCTGCACGACTGCTTTGGAAACGACCTCGGAACGCAATGGCTTCCCGAGGTCGTTCATCAAGAATTCCCGGCTCGTTGCGATCGGAACCTGACCCGGTGTGCCGTCCTCTGCGATCCTCCGCGCTGACCTCTGCGATCCTCCGCGGTTCAAGGCAGTTCCACCTGCCACCGACAACCCGGAATCGGAGCACTAGAAGCGCAGGATCCCCAGCCAGATCAGCGTGAACACCACCACCACGACCGCGACGATGGCGACGACGCGGCGGTGCTCGCGGCGGCGGATGGTCTCTCGGGCTTCCAGGGCCCCCATGTACATCGTCTGCATCTTCGCGGCCCGCTTGTCCACGCCGGTGTGCTGCGGGGCGTCGGCCGGGGCGGTGGTCGCCCGGTAGGGACCCGTTTCCGCCGAGAAGGTCAGGATCGTCCGGCCGATGGAGATCTCGTCGCCCTCGCGCAGCTCGGTGGCGCCATGGATGCGCAGGTGGTTGACCAGCACGTAGGCAGCGCCGACGGGTGAGAGATAATAGCGGCCGTTCTCGAACGTCAGCTCGGCATGGATGCGCGAGACGTCGGGCTCCTGGATCAGAACGGGACAGCGCGGATCGCGGCCGATGCGCGTCGTCCCGGCGAGCCGGAAGACGCGCCCGCGGCGGGTGTCGCGCAGATATCGCTCCTCGGGACTCGCCTTTCGCTTGGTCTGGACGTAGGTGAACTCCGCGCGGCCGAGCCGGATGCGATCCCCGAAGGTGAGGATGATGCGCGGCTCCCCCAGCTCGGCGTCGTTGATGAACACGGCGGCGTCGGGATCGCCGGCCACGAGGAGCGCGTGGCCCTCGCGCTCCATGGTGACCATCGCATGCAGCGGCGCCAGATCGTGGTCGACGATCCGCCACCCTGCCTCGGTCCCGCTGCCGATGATGAGCACTCCAGGGCCGAGCGCACGCCGCTGGTCCTGAAACTCCAGATAGGGCATATGATGAGGGTACTCGCCGATCGAGCTCGAAAGGTGTCGCGCCGGCGGCTTCGCGTCCGCGCCATGGGTCACAAGCTGCAGAGGGACGAGGGACCGCGTCAACGGCGGTGACGAATCGGAACGGGACCTCTATCTTCGTCCACATGGTCTCCGGCCGCGACTTCGAGCCGCTCGCGCGAGTGGACGAGATTCCCGACAACGGGCTGCTGGGTGTTCGAAAATCCACCGGCGAGCGGATCTGCCTCGTCCGCACCGGCGACCGGATCACGGCGCTGAGCGACATCTGCTCGCATCAGGACTTCCCGCTCTCCGAGGGGAACGTCCTGCCCGGCGGACAGGTAGAGTGCGTGTGGCACGGTGCCCGGTTCGATGCCTCTACCGGCGAGGCGTGCCATCCGCCGGCGATCGACCCCGTACCCGTGTACACCGTGCGCATCGACGGTGACACGGTGCTCGTCGGCCCACGCGAGAACTGAGAGGAGAGCGTCATGCCCTGTGTGGCCACCCTGTTTGCGCTGATCACGCCGCGGCTGGTGATCGTCGTCCTCTGGCTCTTCACGACGTGGTTCCAGGGGCTGTTCGCCACCGTGCTGTGGCCGATCCTCGGTTTCTTCTTTCTGCCGACGACGCTGCTCTGGTACAGCGCGGTGCAGCACTGGTTCGGCGGCGAGTGGACGCTGTGGCCGGTGCTCGGGATCGTCCTGGCGCTGATGATCGATCTGTCGCCTGCCAGCGGCCGACGGTCCAAAGCGCGACGCTGATTCCATTCAGGTTCGAGCGACGGCCTGCCATCGATCGTTTCGGACCTTCACGCCGCTCAGTTCCTCCTGAATGTGGGCGCGCCGCCGCTGCGCGGCGGTGCGGACGCCCGCTGACGCGGGCGTGCACGGAGTTGCTCCGGTGTGGGGGCTGGACTCCGCGTGGCGGGACGAGCGACTGGCACCTCTTGGCGAGTCGGTATCTCGAGGGCGGAGCGGCTTGGAATGACTTGGGGAACGACCTCGGGAAGCCACTCCGTCCCGGGGTCGTTTCCAGATCAATCAGGACTGTGCTGTATCCCGATCCCGACCAGGTGCAAGGAGCTCCGACCGCCTCACGGCGCCACTCCGTGCACGCTGGCGCAGCCAGCGTCCGCACCGCCGCGCAGCGGCGGCGCGCCCTTCAGTTTCTTCGCCAGCCCGACACCGAACAACGATGCGCCAGCCCCTGCTCCGAGGCCCCGGGCGTTGGAGTCGATCGATGCACATCGGCAGCGCGACCAGCCAGCGGTCGTGATGGAGTGCCGAGGCATCGGCGCGCGGTCGGTCCGGGCGTCGTGACTTCACTCGCGATGGACCGGCGCTTCGTCCGCGCCGGGACGACTGGCCCGACGGCGATCCCCGATGCATCATGCCCGCATGCGATCGATGCTCCGGATCGTCGCCGTGCTCGCGTGCACGGCATGCGCGTCGCGACCGGCGACCACGCCGCCGCCGGTCTCGCCGCGCGCCGTCGAGACCGAAGTCTTCACCAAGCCGCT
>CAYLPM010000345.1:0-9732 GCA_964385525.1 uncultured Gemmatimonadaceae bacterium | reverse complement strand
CGCCGCGGTCCAGCCGGGCGAGCGCAGGAGAGTGCGAAGCGCGAAACGGAGATCTCGGCTGATGTCATCCATGGGGGCGTTCTCCGGGCAGGGATGAGTCGGCAGGCGCACTCCCCAAGGCTCGGGGGCTGGAGGCCGGGGTGAGGGGCCGGAATCGGGGTTCGCGGGCCGGGAATCGGGGGGCGGACCTCGGTTCCGATCATCGTCTGGTTCGCTACGGTACGGACCGCCCCGGGGTTTCGCGCCGGTACTCACCGGGGATACACGCGCACCGTTCTGCGCGCCGCACCCGGCTCGATCACGACGCTGTCGACCACGACCGTCGTGGCGGTTCCCGCAGCCGACGCGGGCTCGATGACGACGGAGTCGTTGGCCTGGACCAGTACGCCGTCGGCCTCAGGCTCGCATTCGCACGGCTGGCATGCACTCGCGAGCAGGACGACCGAGACAGCGGCGGCGAGCGCGCTCGCACGGGGGAACCGGCTGAGGGACATCGAAAGGCGCGGCATGGGCGACTCCGTGAAAGAGTGATTGGTTCGGTCGACCGTGGGACCGCACGAGTCCGTCGGGCGGTCAGCGAAGCGCGGCCAGCCGGCGCTCGGCGGCGGCGTGCACGAGCCCGCGCAGTGCATAGTGACCCGGCGGCATGCGCGTCGGGTCGAGAAGCAGCCGCAGGTAAGTCGCCGCGGAGTCGGGACGCTCGAGCTGCTCGTACGCGGAGGCGACGAGCCACCGGAGGTGAAAGTTGTCCGGTCGGTCGAGCAGGGTCGGGTCGTGCTCGCCGGCACGGGCGATCGGGGCCAGCGTATCGGTCACGGCGCGCCAGCGCCGGCCGTGCGCTGCGATCCACCCTTCGATGAGCTGGGGCCCCGCCCCGAGCTCGGCGCGCGCGCGACCCGACGCGGTGCGCATCTCCGCGAGTCCGGCGCGCGCGGCGATCGTGTCGCCGGCCGCCGCCGCCCACAGCGCCCGCAGCATTGTCGCGGCGACCGTCGTGTCTCCGGCCACGACGTCGTCGCGCGATCGAACCGCCTGCCCGCTCGCCATCGCGAGCAGCAGTCGCGCGCGCTCGTACCAGCGCGCGGACGCACCGCGCGATCCGGCCGCCGCCGCACGCAGCACGCTGTCCGCGTCGTCGATCGCGCCGCGCGCGGCGCCCGCGGATGCCTGGGACGTGATCGCGTGGATTCGAAGAAATAGCGGCGCCAGCGTGTCGCGCGCCGCCAGCAGACCGAGTCGCTCGGCAGCGGCCCACTCCGAGCGCGCCATCGCGAGCAGGATCTCGACATACCGCGCCGACGGCCCGGTCAGCTGCTGCGCGACGCGTTCCGCTTCCGCCAGTTGACCGGTCGCGACGAGCATCGCGGCCAGATTGAGCACCGTCGGCTGCGCGAGCTCCGGCCCGAACGGCAGCTCGTCGACTGCGGACCGCAGGTCGGCCACGGCATCCACGTACCGGCCGAGCGCCGAGAGATACACCGCGCGGTTGCTGCGGCCGGCGATTGAGTGGGGCCGCTCCTCCAGATGCAGATCGTACCATCGCACGGCACTCGGCAGATCGTGATCGAGCACGTAGGCGACGTCGCCGCGGAGCCGGTAGAGCTGCGCCGGAGAGAGCCGGCTGGGGAGCGCGAGCGCCCGGCCGTACGCGAAGCGCGCTGAATCGAGCTGTCGCGCGGTCGCGTAGTTCGCCCCGAGCGATGCCCACGCCGACGCGAACCCGGAGTCGAGGGCGATGGCGTCGGCCAGCAGCGCGTTGCTCCCGGCGAGATCGACGCGTGTCACGACGAGATCGAGCGCTTCGACGTATCGGCGGAACGCTTCGAACGACGGGGTGGCCACCTCGTAGAGGGGCCGCTGCGCGGCGAGCGCATCGCGCCGTTCACCGAGTTGGGCCCGGACGTCGAGCGCCGCCACCTCGACCTCGGCGACGAGGCGCTCCCCGCTCGTCGCCCGCGCGGACGACGCCAGCTGCGCATCACCCTCGGTGCCGACCACGTAGAGCGCGACGGAGTAGTCGCTGGTCCCGAGCCGCTGGACCGAGCCGAAGAGGACGGCACGCACGGAGCTGCGTAGCGCGAGCTGCCGTCCGAGGTCGACGTCGACGTGCGTCGTCTCCGGAATGTCGGCGCGTCGCATCACCTCCGCGAGCTGTCGCCGCGGAACGACCCTGAGGAACTTCGACTGCTCGAGCGAGGCCGTGACGAGATCGCGCATCGCATCCGCCAGCCCCGGATCGTCCGCCGGTCCCTCGAAATCCGCCACGAGCAGCCAGTCATCCTCGCGCATTCCGCCGGTCGCGATCCAGTCGTTCGCCAGGAGGAGCGCGACGAGCGCGAGCCCGATCACCGCGATCACGACGCCAAGCCGGATCGCTCGCCCGACCGGGCGGGGCTCCGCGCCAGCGACGCCCGTCGTCGTGGGAGCCTCCTGACCGGCGCGTACCGCGTTCGCGAACGCATCCGCATCCCCATACCGATCCTCGGGTGCCTTCGCGAGCGCGCGCCGGATCACCTGCTCGAGCGCCTCCGGGACGTCGGGACGCACCACCCGCAACGACGGGAGCGCTTCGCTGATGTGACGGGCGATGACCGCCTGAGGATTGCGGCCCGTGAACGGCGGTTCGCCGGCGAGCATCTCAAAGACCACACATCCGAGCGAGTAGACATCGCTACGCGCATCCAGCTCGTGCGATCCGGAACCTTGTTCGGGGCTCATGTACCACACGGTCCCGATCACGAGTCCGCTGGACGTCAGCGAGTCGGCGGCCGATGCCGTGAGCGCGCGGGCGATCCCGAAGTCGGCGAGGATCGCGCGGCCCTCGTGCAGGAGGATGTTCTCGGGTTTGAGATCGCGGTGCACGACGCGGCGCCGATGCGCGAAGCCGAGTCCCGCGGCGACGTCGCGGAAGATCCGCAACGACTCCTCGAGCGAGAGCTGCTTCTCGCGGTCGAGCCGGGCGCGCAGCGTCTCGCCCTCGAGGTAGGGCATGACATAGTAGAGCAGCCCATCGATCTCGCCCGAGTCGTGCAGGGTCAGCAGATTCGGATGCGTCAGTCGCGAGGTGATCGCGATCTCGCGGAGGAATCGCGCCGCCCCGATCCCCGACGCGATTTCCGGTCGCAGGACCTTGATCGCGACCGACCGCCGGTGCTTGGTGTCCTCGGCGAGATAGACCGTCGCCATCCCGCCGCGTCCCAGCTCCCGCTCGAATCGGTAGCGGTCGCCGAGCGCAGTCTGAAAGGGATCGATCTGATGGACGCGGTGTCGCACGGTGCCCTTCCCCGGGCCCAGGGAATCTCTAATGTGAGGAGCGTCGGAGCAGAGCACCAGAGCACCGATGGATTCGCGCATCGGCTGCGTACGGCGTCGGACGCGCGTCGTCTCTCGGCTCGGTGATCACGGGCGCCGCGCCCGCTGGACGACCCCTCACACCAGCGGCACCACCAGAAACCCGAGAAACGTCCCGAGCGCATTGCCCAGGGCACCGAGCAGGATGCCGGGCAACAGCAGGTCTTCCCGACCGAGGCTCTTCGCGAGAGCCAGCGCCGACGTGCTCCCGCCGATGTTCGCCTGGGATGCGACCGCCGCGCCGTCGAGATCCAGCCGAAACAGCCACGCCGTCCCGAGGAGCACCGCACCGTGCACGACGACCGTGATCGCGGCGAAGGCGAGGAGGATGACGCCGAGCATGCCGAGCCCGGACATGGCGCGAACGTCGCAGAACGCGCCGATCACCGCGAGGAACAGATAGACGGCGTACATGCCCACGACGCGCGCGCCGGGCATCCGGCTCACGCGCCCGAATTGCGCCAGCACGAGGGCCAGCGTGGTGATGATCAGAATCGGCGGGACGCTCACATCGGTCGTGAGGTGGATCCACGCCGCGCCGAGCAGGGACACCAGTTGCGCGCCGACGCCGAGCGCGAGGAGGAGTGCGAGCTTGCGTGGATCCAGCGTCTCGGACTCGGCCGCGAGATCGAGGATCGGAACCGTCGCCGCGCGCGCTTGGCCGGCCGCCCGGCGGCGCGCCCACAGTGCGCCGAGCCCGCGCGGGATGGCGAGCGTGGCGATGAACCAGACGGTCGTGATGATGTTGTCGACGACGATGGCGCCGCCGTACAGGACTCCCTCGCGCACGACCTGGTAGTGCAGCGCGATCGCGTTGAAGTTGATGCTGCCGCCCGTGTACGTCCCCGCGAACATCCCGGCGAGCGGCGCGTGCATTGCCCCGAGGGTCGACGCGCCGTTCACGAGCCGCATCCCGATCACCGCGCCGGCGACGGTGCCGATCGAGCCTACCAGGAAGAGCGCGATCAGCGGCAGCCCGGCCTTCAGCACGTCCTGCAGATTCACCTGGAGCAGGAGCCAGAAGATCGCGACCGGCGCGACGTGCGCGAAGATCACGTCGTACACGGGGGTCGGCACGTCGGCGGTCGAGCTGGTGGGGATGAGGCCGAGGTTGGCCACCACCGCGCCGAGAAGGATGACGACGAGCGCCGTTCCGACGTGGCGGAGCGCCGTGCGGCGCACCAGCCATTCGGAGATGACGATGAGCAGCGACAGGATCGCCAGAATGAACAGCGGATCCGTGCGGAGGGCGCTCACGGGTCGAGCTCGGTCGAAGGGACGGCAATGATGCGTCCGCGGCTGCCCGCCGGCAATCCGACCCACAGCGCCACGGGCCCCGCGAGGAGGATCCACATCGCCGGCGCGAGCCCCACGCGCGAAGCGACGAGCCCGATGCCGAGCGGGATGAACGCTCCGGCGAAGTCGCCGACGTTGGCGATCGCCAGAACGGTAGCGCTGCGGCCGGGCAGGGCCGAGTAGAGTCCGGCCTTGGTGATCGCGTACCAGCCTGAATTGAGGAGACCGAGGACGGCGAGCACGACCAGCTTGGGGACGAATCCCGGAACGAGAAGAAAGACGCCGAAGGCAAGGGCCGCCAGCCCCGCGCTCACGCGAAGATACCGAACGCCGTCCACGCGCTCGAGAAGCGGGATGAGCAGTGCGTCCCCGAGCAGTCCCACGCCGGTCCAGGCCGCGATGGCGAGCGCCGCCTGGCCGGCACTCAGCCCCGCGACATCGACGAGGTACAGCGCCAGGAACCCATGCAGGACATCGAGCATGAGGTTCGACGCCTGGAGTAGCGCGGTCCATCGAAGCACGTCGCGCCGCCGCAACGCCCGCACGGCCTCGGCCGCGCCGCGCGCCAGCGTCGAGAGTCTTCCCGCGCCATCGCGGGCATTGCCGGGGACCTCCCGCTCACTCTCGGCGTCCCAGCCAGCTTCAGCCAAATTCCGGGCATGCTCGGCCCGACCGCAGGAAGCAGATGCTGGAAGCCCGGAAGGCTCGTGCCCGGCAACACCACCGACAGGGATTAGGAATCGTTGCCGCCACACCACCACGACGAGTGCGCCCGTGACCGCCGCGATCCCCACCATGATGACCCGCCACGAAATCCCCGTTCCGGTACCGGTGGCGATGAGCGCGGCGCCGCCGACGACGCCCAAGGAGCCGGCAAACGTCCAGCGCGCCATGTTCTGCGCGTGGCGATGTGGCTCGAGATCCATGAGCGTCGCCTGAGAGAGGCTGACGAACGCGCCCGACGCGGGACTGAAGACCGTGAACGCGACGAGCAGCGCGGCGAAGCTCCAGCTCGTCGCGCTCAGCAGCAGGGCGATCGCGAAGGCGACGCCCCCGCCGAGCACGAGCCGGCGTCGATCGCCGGCGTCGCCGAGAATGGCGAGCGGCGGCTCGAGTGCGTTGCCGACAATGCGCGGGATCGCGAGCAGCAGTCCCACCTGCGCGTAATCGAGCGACAGGTCGGCGCGGATGGCCGGCCATGCCGCCGTAATGGCGCCGTCCACGAGCTCATCGACGAGCTCGATGGCGAGGAATGTGACGACGAGGCCGCTGGCGCGGCGCGCCGGGCGGGTGATGTGAGTGAACGACATGACGAAGTCCCCCTCTTTTCCGGTAGTGAGCGATCGCGGTAGTGCAGCGCGTCGCCCCCGGGAGGGGGAATGGCTCGGCAGGCCTCGCCGAGGTGAGCGAGTGCGGGGAGTTAGCGGGGAGGAGGCATCGTGGAGATCGGCGGCATGATCATCGTCATGCCGCATCGTAGCCACGGCGCCCGACGGACGCCAGCGGGCGCCGTGCCTCCCCACGCGACCGACACCTCCCGGGAGGTCGCGCACCGACTCGCGGCGAGGTAGACTCTCGTACCCGAACCAAGGACCACATGCAGGCGATTCGCGTTCACGAGCACGGCGATGCCGGCGTCCTGCGGCTGGAGGAGGTTCCGGATCCCGTTCCGGGACCCGGCGAGGCGCTCGTGCGCGTCGAGGCCGTCGGCGTGAACTTCATCGAGGTCTATCAACGCGAGGGGCTGTACCCGATGCAGCGCCCGTACACGCCTGGACGCGAGGGCGCGGGGACGGTCGTCGCGGTCGGCGACGGCGTGACGTTCGTGCGGGTCGGGGATCGCGTCGCTTCCGAGAGTCTCAACGGCTCCTACGCCCAGCTCGCGACCGCAAAGGCGGACCGTCTCGTGCTGCTTCCGGATGAGCTGGACTCGGCATCCGGCGCCGCACTGATGTTGCAGGGGATGACCGCGCACTATCTGGCCACGGCGACGCACCCGCTTTCGCCGGGCGAATGGTGCGTCATCCACGCCGCCGCGGGCGGAGTGGGGCTGCTCCTCTGCCAGATCGCCACGCACCGGGGCGCGCGCGTCATCGGCACGGTCTCCACGGCCGAGAAGGCCAAGCTCGCGACCGACGCCGGCGCACAGAAGGTCATACTCTACACGGAGGAGGAGTTCGCTCCCAAGGTGCGCCGAAAGACCGAGGGCCGCGGCGCGCACGTCGTCTACGACTCCGTCGGGAAGGACACGTTCGAGGGGAGTCTCGACTGTCTCGCCGTGCGCGGCATGCTCGTGCTGTTCGGACAGTCCAGCGGGCCCGTGCCGCCGTTCGACCCGCAGGCGCTCAACCGGAAGGGATCGCTCTTCCTCACACGCCCGTCCCTGGGGCACTACGTCGCGACGCGAGACGAGCTCGTGATGCGCGCGGAGGAGGTGCTGGCGTGGGCCGTGGACGGATCCCTGCGCCTGCGCGTGGATCGCGCGCTGCCGCTCGCCGAAGCCGCGGAGGCGCACCGTGCGCTCGAAGGGCGTCGCACCGCGGGCAAGGTGCTCCTCACGCCGTGACGATATCTTTCGCCGGCCGGACCTCTTCGACACCCGATCCTTCGACCACCACAATGTCGTTTCACGACCGCCCGGTGTTCCCGCGCGGCTTTCACGCGGCCAGCCGCAACTGCGGACTGAAGCCGACCGCGAAGGATCTCGCGCTCTTCGTGAGCGACGTCGATGCGGCCGCGGCGGCGATCTTCACCCGCAATCACTTTCCGGGCGCACCGGTGATCCTCGGCCGCGAGACGATCCGCGGCGGCCGCCTGCGCGCCATCGTCGCCAACAGCAAGGTGAGCAACGTCGCGACCGGCGCACGCGGCATCGCGGACGCGCGCCGCATGGCCACGGCGGCCGCTGAGGAAATCGGGACCTCCGCCGACCGCGTGCTCGTGAGCTCGACCGGTGTCATCGGCGTGCCACTTCCCATCGAGCGGATCGAGCGCGGGATTCGGGGGATGGCGGCCGAGCTCTCGGACGATCCGCTGGTTGGAGCCGAGGGGATCATGACGACGGACACGCACCCGAAGGCGCTCTCGGTGCGCGTGGGCGACGCGACCATCACGTGGATCGCGAAGGGCTCCGGGATGATCGAGCCCAACATGGCGACGATGCTCGCCTACATCTTCACCGACGCGGCGCTCGAGGCGGCGGCGCTCGAGACCGTTCTGCGCGACGCCGCCGGCCCGTCGTTCAACATGCTGTCGGTCGACAGCGACACGAGCACGTCGGATACCTGCGCGATCCTCGCCAACGGGCTCGCTGGTCCGGTGTCCGCCTCCGAGTTCCACGCGGCCCTGGTCGCGGGATGCGTTCGCATGACCGAGATACTGGCCCGCGATGGGGAGGGGGCGACGCGGCTGCTGCGCGCGACCGTTCGCGGCGCTCGGACCGCGGCCGACGCCCGACGCATCGCCAAGTCGCTCGTCAACTCGCCGCTCGTGAAGACGATGGTCCACGGCGCCGACCCGAACGTCGGACGGATCCTGATGGCGGTCGGCAAATGCGTCGACTGCACGATCGTGCCGTCGTCCACCGATGCATGGATCAACGGCGCGGCCATCGTGCGCGGCGGCGTCCGGCTCGACTTCGACGAAGCCGCGGTCCGCGCCACGCTGGCCATGGAAACGGTCGACATCGAGGTCGCGCTCGGGGTCGGCGATGCGCGCGCGATCGCGTTCGGGTGCGATCTGACGACAGGGTACATCGATGAGAACGCCGCCTACTACTCGAGCTGAGCGATGACGCGGTCGAGCGCCCGCGCCACCATTCGACGCGCACTCGCCTCCGACGCCGCCCAGATCGTTGCGCTCATCGACCAGTACGTCGCCTCGGGGGCGCTGCTGCCCCGGTCGCCCGAGTTCTGCGCCGAGCGGGCACTGGAGTTCCTCGTCGCCGTGATCGAGCGACGCGTCGTCGGCTGCGTGCACCTCGACGAGTACTCGCCCAGCCTGGCCGAAGTACGCTCGCTCGTGGTCGACCCCGCCTGGCAGGGACAGGGGATCGGCGGGTCGCTGGTGGGGGCCGTGGAGGAGCTCGCGCGGGTGCGCGAGTATGGCCTGCTGTTCGCCGTGAGCAACAACGAGGACTTCTTCCGGAGCCAGGGATACGAGCCGCGCCACATCCCGGAGCTGGACCGCCAGCGGAATCAGATCGCCCGGTTCAAGGGAGTGTACGCGAAGGAGGTCGTGGAGCTCACATCGGCGAGGGACTCCGCCTGAGTCGCTGCCGCGGCGGGTGCACTCCGCTCCAGTCGCGCCTCACATTTCCTCGCGCAACGTGAGCATGGGATCCACGCGAGCCGCCCGTCGCGCCGGGATCCACGAGCCGGCCACCGCGATGCCCGCCAGCAGCACGATGCCGGATGCGTACGTCGCCACGTCGAACGGCTCGACATCGAACAGAAGCGAGCGCACGAGCGGCGTCGCGGCGGCGGCGCCGACGAGCCCCAACCCGAGCCCCACCAGCGCGACGCGCAGCCCGCGCCCGATGACCTGCACCAGCACTCGGCGGGGTGTCGCGCCGAGCGCGGCACGCACGGCGATCTCGTGGCGGCGCTGAGCCACGACGAAGACGAGAACCCCGTAGATCCCGATCGCCGCGAGCACGCCGGCGATCGCGGCGAAGCTCCCGACGAGCAGCGAGCGGAAGCGCGGGCCGACGACGGAGGCATCGACCAGCTCGTCGAGCGTCGCGAGGTTGGTGATCGGGAGAAGCGGATCGAGCTCCGCGAGCGTTCGGCGAAGCCCGTCGACGACGGCATAGGGATCGTCCGGCGTGCGCAGGGTGAGGTACAGGTCTCCCGACCACGCGGCCTGCGCATGCGGCAGATACATCTCGGGCTCGATCGGTACCGATAGTCCGCGGCGCTGGATGTCGCCGACGACGCCCACGATCGTCACCGGCGGATCGTCATCCTCCGGATCGGCGGACCGGAGCTGCCTGCCGACCGCGCTTTCTCCCGGCCAGAATTGCCGCGCCAGCGTCTGGTTGACGATCGCAACCTCGGGAGCATCGGCCGCATCGGCCGCCGTGAA
>CAYLPM010000344.1:0-4597 GCA_964385525.1 uncultured Gemmatimonadaceae bacterium | reverse complement strand
TTGACGCCCGCTATGCACTGATTGACGTAGAGCGGCCCCGCGACCGCCCCGAACCGGTCGAGCCATCGGAGCAGCGGGTGAGTCGGCGTCAGCATGAACGGAAAGAGGTGCAGTCCGTCGTGACGGGCGATCGTGACGCCGCCCTCCGTCACCCAGCGCCGTAGCGCGGACCAACCGGGCCAGTTCTCCAGCCCCTTGTAATGGCGGAGCCCCAGGCGATCCGCCACCGCGCAGGACCAGTACCAGGTACGGTTGGGACACGTGACCGCGAGGCGACCGCCGGGCCGCAGCACGCGGGTGAGCTCCAGCACCGACGCCCTCGGCGAAGGCGTGTGCTCGATGCACTCCGACGAGAGCACGACGTCGAACGTGCCGGCGGCGAACGGCAGCGATGCCACGTCCGCGGCCACCACGCGTTCGATCCCCTTGCCGCGCGTTCGCGCGAGCAGCCGCGGACCGATGTCCACGCTCACGACGTCCGCGCCCCGCACGCGCGCCGCCGCGCTGAACTCGCCCGTTCCGCAACCCGCGTCGAGGACGAGCGCGCCGCGAAGGTCCATGGAGCCGAGGAGCTGATCGAAGACGACCGCGAGTCGGCGCTCGAGGTCGTAGTGATTCATCAATCCGTCGAACTCGTCCGCGATCCCATCATAGAAGCGAAGCCGATCCGTCATGCGCCGGCGCCCGAGGTCCTCGCCAGGCCGGAGTGAACCGTGCCGACGGCGCGGGCGTCCGCGTCATCGAACTGCTCACGGATCACGAACGGCGGCCGATCCTGGTTGGCGACGAACAGCCGACCGACGTACTCGCCGAGGATGCCGAGCGTGAGCAGTTGAATGCCGCCGAGGAGGGCGAGCAGTCCGGCGGTGGATGCCCAGCCTGGCACGACCTCGTCCGACGTGAGCCAGATGCCCACGATGTACATGAGATACGCGAACGCGAGCAGGGACACCGCGATCCCGAGCGCGCTGGCGAGTCGCAGCGGATTGATCGAGAAGCCGAGCAGCCCGTGCACCGAGAGGCGCAGCATGCGGCGCAGATCGTAGCTCGAGCGTCCGGCGAGGCGGTGCTCGACTTCGAACGGCACCGTCTCCACCGGGAATCCCAGCCACGGAATGAGCCCGCGCAGGAAGAGCAGCGGACCGGCGCTGGCCAGCACCTTGTCCACGACCGGCCGCGAGAGCAGCCGGAAGTCGGCCGAGCCGCGCGCGATCTCGACGCCGGCGAGCGCGGTGAACGCGCGATAGAAGAGCCGCGAGCTGCCACGCTTCAGCAGCCCCTCGTCCGCGGCACCGGTGCGGATCGCCTGCACTACCGGTGCGCCTGCCCGCCAGCGGGTCACCATCGCCGGGATCAGTTCCGGCGGATGCTGACCGTCCGAGTCCATCATGATGACCGCGTGTCCCCGCGCCGCGATGAGTCCGGCGAGAATGGCGGACTGATGGCCGAAGTTGCGCGTGAAGCGAATCCCGCGAAGCTGCGGGAACTCGGCGCGCAGCTCGAGCATGACGGTCCACGACGCATCGCGACTGCCATCGTCCACGAGAACGATCTCGTGGGACGTCGCTCCGAGCACCGCGGCCACGCGGCGGACGACCGTGCCCAATGCACCGGCCTCCTCGTGGACGGGCAACACCACGGAGATCTCCGGCGCGTGGCTGGCGCCGCGGCGAACGTGCGATCCGGGATGGGAGATGCTGGTCATCGCATCGATGACTGTGCTGCCCCTCGCGCCGCAACCGCCTCGCCGGGCATACGGCGGCGGTAGATCTCGAGGCCGCCAAGCGGCGGCAGCGGCTCGTAGGTGGCACGCACGCGCTCCATGATCGCCCGGGACGCGTCGGTGTTGTACTTGTCCCGCCGATCGAAGAACACGAGCGCCGGCGGCTCGCGGTCGAGCGTCGACAGCACGACGGCCATCTCGCGCGGTGTCGACACGCCGAGGGCGGAGTTGTAGAAGCGGAACGGGTTGCGCCGGCCCGAGAGAAAGTACAGCTCCGCATGGCTCGGGATCGCGAGGATCGACTCGTCGGGCGGGACTTCGCGCTCGATCAGTGCGAGCAGCGCTCCGTAGAGCTGCACATCGGCGGGCTCGATGCGCAAACCGACACGCGGCACGGCCTCGCTGGCCACGAGCGCGACCCGGTCTCCGTCCAGCGCACCCGCGAGCCCCCGCGAGAGCGGCTGCCCGGCGTGGAACACGATGCCGATGAGCGCCAGCGTCGCACTCGCCACGATCACCGCACGCGAGCCCCGCGTCAGCACGTGCAGCGGCGCTAGCGAGAGGCCGACGGTGTAGGCCAGCTTGATCGGGATCTGATAGTGGACGGACACGACTGCGTAGAACGGCGCCAGGACCACCAGCGGCGGGAGCACCCCGGGTGTGCCGGCCGGCGCGCGGGCCGCACCAGTGGCCACGCGCGCCGGAACCGGCGCGGGCGCGCGGCGGAGCTGCAGCAGCAGCGCCAGACCGACGACCGCCCCGACGAGCGGCAGGACCAGCCAGAAGACGCCATTCACGAACTGCACGGGATCGCCGCTCACGATCCCGCGCGCCGCTTCCCCGATCAGCGTCGCGAAGCTGACCGTTCCGAAGAACGGCAGCCGCGGAAACGCGATCGCGGTCACCAGCGCATCCCGATACCACGCTCCCAGCGAGCCGTTCGCGACATGGTAGGCGACGAGCGGGAGCGCCGCGAGTAGTCCCCCGCGGGCGAGTCGCGCCGCCATCCGTACCACCGAGGCAGCCGCTGCGCGCGTCGTGCGGAGCGCATGGACCATGACCAGCACGGGCCAGATGCCGAACAGCAGCCATCCGAGGCTGTCGGTCGCGCGCGCGAGATAACCCACGAGTCCGGCGATCATCACACCGAGCAGCCCGCGGGCGAGCCACGGACCCGTCTCGAGCGGGCTCCGGGCGGGCCGGAGCGACGCGTGCGGATCGGCCGCCCCGGCGCCGCGTCCACCGTCGTCCGCGCGGTCATGGCTCGCATCGGGTCCCGCCTCGAGCAGCAGCCACGTGAGCGCCCCCATCGCGATCAGCACGCCCGAAAGCTGCCGGAAGAGCACGATCGTCATCACGAGCGCTCCGACGACATCCAGCCGCCAGCGCGTGGTCCGCGGCACACCGTGGAGTACCGCGACGAGCGCGATCGTCAGGAAGAGGCAATACCAGTGCGCCGTCGGATTCAGGAACTGGAGGAATCCCAATGCGGTGACGGCGGTGGCGCCGGCGCTCGCCGCGAGCAGGCCGCCCGGTCGCAGTACGAGGAACAGCAGCAGGCTCTGGACGATGCCGAGGACCACGAGCGGGTATCGGAGGCTCGCGAGCTCCCGGCCGAACAGCGCGAGTGCGCCGGCGTTCGCGAAGTTCACGTAGCCCGGATGAATGTCCTGCACGTCGGCGTGCAGCACCTGCCCGTCGAGCAGTCGCTCGGCCACGTGCGCATAGTTGCCTTCGTCCGGCGCCCACCAGAACCGGTCGTGAAAGTGCACGAGCAGCCAGGCGTTCAGACACACGACCAGGAGCACGGCGAGGTGTCGTCCGTTGGCGCGCGCGAGGGCCATGGGCCGCGCTGTCGACGCCAACGGTGGGCGAAGGCTCACGATCTGCTCCTCCCTCGCCGGAGTGGGGTCGGTGCTCGATGTCGCTGGGGCCATCGAGGGACGAGGGCAGGCACCGACAAGCAACATCGATTCGGCTCGCGTCGCGGTGCGCGACTCCGAACGCCGCGTCACGAGGGCCGCCGCTACCTGCGCCGCGTCACGATCTTCGCGTAGAGATCCTCCAGCGCCTGCGCCGGATCAGCGCTCAGCCCCTCGTGGACCGGCGACGCCTGCAGCACATCCGAGCGCGGCGCCGTCAGCCAGTGAAACCGCTCCGAGGGCGGAATCAGCGCGATCGGCCCCACCTCGGCGTCGCCGTCGCAGATCCCCTGGTAACACCGGAGATAGCGCGCGAGCAGCTCGTGGTCGACGTCGGGCACGAGCGCACGCAGCGCCGCCGCATCGGAGATCGCCCGCATCCCCAGGAACTCGGCCGTGCGGACGTGCAGCAGCACCCCGACGTTGACGCAGGCGCCGAGGTGGACGTGGGGCACCACGCGCAGCACGGCGAAGTGGTACGTGACCAGCTCGGCGGCGTTCATCGACGCGACTCGAGTCGGAGCGGCGGCATCGCCAGCACCCGGGTCCGCGCGGCGAGCGCTTCCTCGACGAACGCCCGCGGCGAGCGCAGGCGGTCCACGAGATAGGTCACGTACCGCTGGCGCGCGGCATCGGCGGAGGTGAAGTCCGTGCCGGCGACGGCATCCATCAGCAGCGCGTCCGGCACGCGACGGAGCACATCCGCGAGCGTCGCTTCATCCAGTCGCGCGGCCAGCTCCGCGTCCGCGGCCTCGAGCGCATCGGCCGCGCCGAGCAGGACGTGGTCCCTGATGAGCGGAAACGCCGCGCGCGTGCGCTCGGTATCCACGCTCTGCCAGTCGTGGTGTGCGTAGAGTGCCGCGCCGTGATCGATCAGCCATGGCTGCCGCTCCCAGATCAGGATGTTCGGATTCCGATGGGTACGGTCGGGATTCGTGAGGAACGCGTCGAG
>CAYLPM010000343.1:0-6059 GCA_964385525.1 uncultured Gemmatimonadaceae bacterium | reverse complement strand
CAACGTTGCACGAGGTGGGCCAGATGCGGTCGATGAGAACGAACGGCCGGCGCATCGCGCCGCCGCGCGGCCGGCGATGATCGGAACGGCAACGAGCCGAGCGGCAACCAGCGAAGCGGCGACGAGCGGAACGGCAACTCGCGGAACACAACGACGTCGCGCTCGGTGGACAGCGCGGTGACGCTAGAGGTCGCCGTTGATGACGTCGCCGCGCAGCGTGAAGAAGTGCGGTGGCAGTCGCAGTCCGCGTGCGTGCGCGCGCTCCTCTATGGCATCGAGCAGATCGCGCTTGAGTTGCCGGCCGACATCGCCCGCCGGCATCGACCGCAACGTGGCGCGAATCCACTCGGTGGCGCTCACGTAGGCCTCGAACGTCGACGGTGGCGCGCCGCCGCGCGCGCCGAACGCGAGCGCAGCATCGGCCTCGGCGGCACCCGATCCGGCGGCGCCGTGGGCCGCGACCGCCTCGAGCGCGCGATGGTCGATACCGAGCGCATCGGCGAGGCGGTGGCGCAGCGGCCCCGTGAGCTCGCTCTTCCCCGTCATCACGCGCCAGAGCTGCTGGCGAGAAGTTCCGGCCTGTCGCGCCAGCAACTGCTTCGAGAGCCCCCGTCCGATCCGGAGATGCTCGATGCGCTTGCCGAGTGGTGTGAGCTCGGGGAGTGATCCGGGCTGAGCTGTATCGGATGTCGCATCCATTGACAGATGTCACCACTCCCGATAGCTTGAATTACCGAACAGAGGCCGAATCCAGCGACTGATGTTGCAACGAAGGTAGGGAGCTCAGGTGGGGCCAGTCAAGAAAGTCGGGCGGCATGAGTCGGTGTCCAAAGCCGGCGGGAAGGGATCGCGAAACGCCGGCTCCGGCATTGGCCCGGAGGCTGGGCGCAAGGCCGCTTCCGGGTCCAGGAGGCAGAGCGGCGCCGCGAAGAAGAGGCGGAACGCCGCCGCGAAGGGGACGCAGCACACGGTCGCAAGGGAGTCGCAGAGCGCCGCCCCGTCGAGGAAGAAGCGTCGAGGCCGGATCGGCCGACGCAAGGTGGTGGAGATCGAGAAGGTCATCATGCGGGTTCGCGAGCTGGATCCCCGGGCGAAGATCGGTCCCGCAACGGGAGTACAGCGGCTGTTTCGCGTGGACGCGATGTCGAGCGGCGCGTCCGAAACCCACCTCGTCTTTCTCGACCGGCATGGGCTCTACTGCGAACATGGCAGAGGGTGTCCGGCCGTGGCCGGGGTGACGAAGCTCGACAAATCGCTGAAGCGCACGACGCGGGTTGGATGAACGCAAACCGGATGGATGAGAGCATGATCGCACGACACGACACACACCTCGACAAGGCCGACATCTGGGCGAAACTCGCCGCACCACTCCCCGACGGAGTGATCTCCTGGCGCCAGGACGGCCGACCCGTTCAGCGGGATGGAGGATTCTTCGCGCGATTCGTCGCCTACATCGAGGCGAACACGGTCCGCGAACGCCTCGACTCGGTGCTCCCGGGCGAGTGGGATCTCACGCTCGAGCTGCTGCCACCCCTCGCGTCCGGTGATGAGCAGAACGACGGCGCGAACTGTTCGTTCAAGGCACGGCTCCAGATCCTCGGCGTCATCCGCGAGGACGTGGGCACGGGGCGCGACTACAAGCAGGCGGCCACCGACGCGTTCAAGCGAGCGGCCGTCCGCTTCGGCATCGCGCACGAGCTCTATGGGTACGAACAGAACTGGGTTCCGGTGGATGGCGACGGCAGGTACGCCAGGCCGCTCGAGGATCCGGCGGTGGCCTATGCGCGACGCTACGCCGGCGATGGTGGACGCTTCCGCCCGCGTGCGGCGAGCGGAATCGAGGTCGGACCCGCCACGAGCCGCACGAACTCGGCTGCCGGCGACACGTTGCCCGTTGGAGCTGGAGGCGATGCCGATCCCGGCGGATCCGAACAGCCGAACTGCCCCAAGTGCGGCGGCCGCATGTGGGACAATCGCCTGTCCAAGCGCAATCCCCGCGCACCAGACTACAAGTGCCGCGATCGATCGTGCGATGGCGTGGTCTGGCCACAGAAGCCGGTCGCGCGCGCGCAGTCGGAACCGTCTCGGTTGGACGCGCCGGAGCTGAGCGCGGAGCCGGGCGCGGACATGGCCGGCGCAATGAACGCGGCGCCGGGGGACGACCTGCCGTTCTGAACCGCGACGAAGCCGGAACGACCCCGGAAAGCCCATGGCTCGCCGGAGTCGTTTTTTCTCCACGATGGTTGCCCCGCCGGCTACACGTCGTCGGGGACCGCCGGATCGTCGAGGAACGGAAGCGACTGCGGGCGAATGGCGACGTAGATCAGGACGGCGGCGACGGTCAGCGTCGCGAGCGCGCTGTCCCAATAGCGACGCAAATCTCCGAGGGCAAGAAAGATCGCAATCGGTACGAGGAGCGCAGCCAGCAGACCGGACGTCACGCGCACGATCCGACCGATCCGGCCGTAGTCGCTCACGCGTCGTCCTCGGGTTCGAGGCGGAGTGACGTGGAATTGATGCAGTAGCGGAGCCCTGTCGGGTGCGGCCCGTCGTCGAACACGTGGCCGAGGTGCGCGTCGCACGCGGCGCACAGTACCTCCGTGCGCCGCATCAGCCACGAGCGATCGTCCTCTGTCTCGACCGCGCCCGGCTCGATCGGAGCCGTGAAGCTCGGCCAACCGGTTCCCGAGTCGAACTTCGTCCGCGAGCTGAACAGTGGTGTCCCGCACGCCACGCATCGGTAGGTGCCGTCGCGCTTCTCATCCCAGTACTCGCCGGTGAACGGCGGCTCGGTTCCCTTCTGCCGCGTGATCCGGTACTGCTCCGCCGTCAGCTCACGCGCCCACTCCGAATCGGACTTCCTCACCTTCTCCGCCATCGCGTGTCTCCGTCAGCGGTCCGCCAGTGGTGTCGACGACGACCGCTGCATCGCCCCGACCACCGGGAGTCGCTGCTCGATCGCGGTGACCGGGGGCGCCGTCGGCCGGGCGGTGCGACGCCGGGGCCTGCGCACCAGCTCGCCGGTACACGTCTCGCAGATGCCGCCGAGGACCTCGGCGCAATCCGAGCAGTAGGTGCACTCGAAGCTGCAGACGAACGCCACATCCTCCGGACAGAGCGGCTGCCTGCAGCGCTCGCACTCGGCGCGCATTTCAAGAGCCATGTCGAGGTTCCTTGTTCGAAGTGTGAGCCGTCGACGGCTATGCTTCTTCCGGAACGATCATCCAGAGCAGGATGTACACGAGGAGCCCGGGAAAGGCGGCCGAGATCACGGACAGGACGACGAATCCCACCCGGGCGAGCGTGTGGTCGATGCCGAAGTAGTCGGCGATCCCGGCGATCACACCGGCGAGCATGCGATCATCGCGGGAGCGGCGGAGCGGGCGGCGCAGATCGGTCATGGGCAGAGGGATTGTAGAGTGGACGTGGTGCGCCATGCCGCGGAGGCGGTGACGACTCCAGGCCGGGATGCCGTCGTCGCGCCTCCCGCACTACCGGCGCCGACGCAGTCGCGGCAGCGGCGGGCCGGGCTTCCGTGCAGCCCGCGTGGCGAGGAGGATCGCTCCCAGTGCGGCGAGAATTCCTCCCGCGAGATAGCCGGCCATCGCCCCGCGGGACAGAATCGTCGCGCCGACGATGAGCGCGCCGAGTCCGATGAGCGCCATGCCGCCGACGCGGCGCGGCGGAGTGCCGGTTCGGCCCCAGCGTGCGAGGCCGGAGCCGAGAATGCCAATGCCTCCGAGCACGAACAGTGCGGCAACGATCGCGTTGGCGTCCATCGAGCGGATCGAGAGGTGATCGAGCGACGGGGTGTCACTTGGCCGAAAATAGTGTCGAGGGCGTCGGGCACAAGGGCCATCGATTCCGGTGATTCCATACCCGACGATCTCGGAAGTTCTGCGAGTTCCCGGAGTTCTCGGGTGTTCGGCACGACGCGTGCAATTTCGCACGCTTGTAGAGGCCGGCATGCGGACGGGCGCGTGTCGCCTCCGGGCCCTGACGGCGAGTTGCAGCGATGGCGCGACCACTTGGGACGTCCCCGCATGATATCGCGAGTCGCGTGCGGATGCTCATTGCGAAAGAGGATCGGGGCGACATCTCGGCTGCGGCGCGACGCCTGGAGCTCTCGATCGAAGACCTGGAGCGGCTCGACGACGTGATCGCGCGGGAGCCGAGCCGCAAGCGCGCCGCCCTGCTCGCCTCGGTCGTGCGCAACTACCGCACCGACGCGTGCTGGCTGTTGACGGGGCAGGAGGCGGCAGCGCTGATCGAGCTGCCGCCCGAAACTCGCCTGGAAGTGGCGCAGCTGCTGAGCGAGATCGGCAGTCGGATTCTCGACCACTATCGGGAGACGAACCCTCCTCCGTCGTGAGCGCCGGCCGAACGAGCCGAACGGCCGAGCGAAGCGCTCGGCCGTTCGGGTTCGCGTGTGGCAGGGCGAGTTATTCGCGCCGATGAGGCTGATCACTGGCGATCGAGCGACGCTTGCGTTCGTCGATCGACGATCCGGTCAGCGCTTGCCGTAATCGACGATCCGGTCAGCGCTTGCTGTAGATGAGAATGGCGCCGTGCGTGTGGCCGGTCCCGAACCGCTGCTGCGCGGCGCTCGCGTCGAGGAAGCGCATCTGCTGCACCGTCATCGGCGAGATCTGGCGCAGGACTTCGGGTCCCCCGAAGCGGTTGTCATCGAGGTACACGACGATGCCCCCCTCGTTGTTGACACTCGTCCGCCCGCGCGTTCGCAGCCAGAGCGGACGGCTGCGCTGCACGAAGTCGAGGAGGTTCGTCGATGCGGTCGTCGACAGCTCTTCGGCCGTGACGCTATTGCGATCGCCCCGCGGCGTCGAGCTGGCCGACGACCCGCCACTCGCGCAGGCGCCGATCGTGAGCATCGCCCCAACCAGGAGACCGAAACCAGCAATCCTCATTGCGACCTCCCGCCGGTCAGTGACCGGCACGTGTCAGTGACTCGAGAAGACGGTCGAACGGCCCGCGCGGTCGAAGGTCAGCACGTCGTACCGGTCCGATCGCGGACCTTCCATACCGGGCGAGCCCATGGGCATGCCGGGTACGGCGATTCCGACCACTGCGGGCCGAGCCGATAGCAGCCGCTCGACGTCAGCGGCCGGGACGTGGCCTTCGACGATGTACCCGTCCACGATCGAGGTGTGGCACGACTCCATGGCGGCCGGAACGCCGAGGCGCCGCTTGATCGCGGCCATGTCGGAGGTGTCGCGCGCGACGACGGTGAAGCCATTCGCACGGAGATGATCGACCCAGAGCGAGCAGCATCCGCAGGTGGGACTCTTGTACACCACGACTTCGGTCGTGGCGAGGGTGGACGAGCCGGACGGTCCCGCGGCCGGCGCAAGCGCGGGGCCCGAGGTGCCGCTCGCGGCCGGAGCGCTCGCAGCGCTGGTGGCCAGCGTGGCGCCGGCGGATGCGTCGTCGACCGTGCTCGAGACGCCACCGGTCGCCAGCGCGCCGATGGTGAGCACCGCGACGACCCCGAGTGCCGCCGCCGTCTTCGTGATGGCGTTCATGAGACCTTGCCCTCATGGAATCGGATCGCCGGGGCGGAGATCCGTGCTCGTAGCGTAGTACGCCCCTCGAGGGTGCGCAAGCTCGGATCAGCGCTGTCCGGAGCCGTCTCCGCGGAGGGCCTCGCGACGAACGCTGTCCATGATGCGTTGCAGGTCCTGCTCGGCGCGGGCGCGCTCCTCCGCGGTCCACTCGTCGTTGTGTACGGCGTCGCGCAGCTGGGCCATCATCTCGTCGATCAGCTTGCGCAAGGCCTCGCGTGCGCGGCGCTCCTGTGTGGGCGCCTTCCTGGTCTCGTCCGGCATTCCGTCTCTCCGGCGTTCGGGAAGCGGGCTCGGGGTGAGGCTCGCTACAAGATATGCGATGGCGACGCCTCGGCCACCCCCGGATTGGCTGGTAGGCTGACGACGTGACCGGCGTGCAGGCTGGCCAGTCTGGCATGCAGGACGATGCGTGCACTCCGCCGACCACTCCTCTCGATCCTGATGCCGGAGGGGGCACTCCTCCTCGGGGCCGTC
>CAYLPM010000342.1:0-3017 GCA_964385525.1 uncultured Gemmatimonadaceae bacterium | reverse complement strand
CCTCGGGGCACTATATTTCGCGCGGCGACGGGCGTCGACGCCACCGCCGTGCGGCGGTCTTCCATTCCTCGTCTGCAGCGCATGGATCAGCCGTCCCTCGACCGCGTCGGCATCGTCATGATGAGCGCTCTCGGCGATGCCGTGCACGTCCTCCCGGTCATCAACGCGATCAAGCGCCACAGCCCGAAGTCGCACGTGAGCTGGATCCTCCAGCCGGGACCGGCACGACTCGTTCGCGGTCACCGCGCAGTCGACGAGATCATTCTCTTCCAGCGCGGGGGCGGACTGTCCGCGTTCGCCGACATCCGCCGCAGACTCGCGGAGCGCCCGTTCGACCTCGTGCTCGCACTCCAGGTCTACATCAAGGCGGGTATCGTCACCAGCTTCACCCGCGCGCCCGTGAAGTTGGGCTTCGACCGCGCGCGCGCACGCGATGCGAACTGGCTCTTCACGAACCGACGCATCCCGCCACACCAGCCGCAGCACGTGCAGGATCAATACTTCGAGTTCCTGCACGCGCTCGGCATCCCCGCGGAGCCCGTCGTCTGGGACCTGGGCCCCTGGGAGCACGAGCGCGAGTGGCAGCGCGAGTTCTTCGCGCCGATCCAGCGTCCGGTCGCCACGATCGTCGTGGCCACGAGCGGGCCGGAGAAGGACTGGATGCCCGAGCGCTGGGCCGAGGTGGTGGATGCGCTCTACGAGGACTTCGGGCTCCAGCCGGTGCTCCTCGGCGGAAGCTCGCCGCGCGAGCTCCGCGCCGAAGCGGTGATCATGGAACGCGCGCGCCACACGCCCGTCTCGGCGCTGCGCACGGACCTCCGGCAGCTCGTGGGTGTCCTCGATGGCTCCGCGCTCGTGCTCAGCCCCGACACCGGCCCGATGCACGTCGCGGTGGCGCTCGATCGCCCGGTGATCAGCCTGATCGGCCACACCAATCCGAAGCGCACGGGCCCGTACCGCCGATTCCATGATCTGATCGTGGATGCTTACGGCGATCCGGGGGAGGACTACCCGATCATGCTCCAGCAGCGGCCCGGACGCATGCCGCGGATCCAGGTGCGCGACGTGCTGGAGAAGGTGGAGCGATGGCGATCGGTGTACGCGGGGAGCCCGACAGGACGCTGAACCGCGACCGGGCGCTGAGAGCGACCGGACGCTGAGAGCGACCGGACGCTGAGCGCGACCGGTCAGCCGCGCCGCGTGGATGTCGGCCCTTCGGGCGGCCACATCTTCGCGAATTTCAGGAACCCGTAGTACGCGGCCATCGCCGCGTGGATCACGCCCGCGCGCCCATCGAGCACGCCGAGCCGCAGCACGAGTCGCACGAACAGCTCGGCCGGGATGCGAAGCAGATGCCACGCGCGAAACGAGCCGCCGCGCGCGCGCTTCTGCGCCGCGATCACGTCGGTATAGCGGTTCATCTGCGCCACGTGCTCGGCGAGCGTGCGGTACTTCACGTGATCGAGCGTCCCGCGCAGCCGCGCATCGCGGCCGTCGACCAGCAGGTGCTCGTGGATCGGCACCTGCGCGACGCGGACGCGCCCGCGTCGCGCGAGCCGCAGCACCCAGTCCCGCTCCGCTCCGCCGTGCCGGAGGCGCGTGCCGAGGTAGATGAGCTCGCGCCGGATCCAGTAGCCATCGGCTGCACCGGGCTCGGCGATCGTCGAGCGGATCTGCTCGGCCAGAGGCGGAGTCACGCGCTCGTCGGCATCGATCGACAGCACCCACTCGCCGGTGGTGAACTCGAGCGCCGCCTGCTTCTGCCGGCCGAAGTCGTCGAAGGTCCGGTGCTCGACTCTCGCACCCGCGGCGCGCGCGATCTCGACCGTCGCGTCGGTCGACCCGTCATCGAGCACGACGATTTCGTCGGCGAGCCCCGCGAGCGACGCCAGACACTCGCCGAGATGTCGCGCTTCGTCGTGAACGATGAGGAAGGCCGAGAGGCGGGGGGGCACGGCGGGTGGATGGCGAAAGCGACGCGAGACCACGGGGCCCGCACGAGGATCGGCCGCAATCTAACGAGCCGGGAGCATCGGCGTGACGCCCTTGCGACCGATGACGTTACCGCGATCGCTCGCTCGCTCCGCTCTCTCGGGATGACGACGCATTGCCACCGCCCACGACGCTGCTAGCTTCCGCCCCATGTCAGCGAAGGCTTCGCCGGCCGGGAACTCGCCGCGCTACGGCATCGTGCTGTTGACCGCCGCCGGCGACGCGGTGCACGTGCTCCCCGTGGTCAACGCGATCAAGCGCCACCATCCCGGCGCGCACATCTCGTGGATCCTCCAGCCCGGACCCGCCCAGCTCGTGCGCGGACACCGCTCGGTGGACGAGATAATCCTGTTCGAGCGAGCACGAGGCCTCTCGGCCTTCGCGGACGTCCGCGGCAAGCTGGCCACCCGTCCGTTCGATGTCGTGCTCGCGCTCCAGACCTACTTCAAGGCCGGCCTCATCACGCGCTTCACGCGCGCGCCGGTCAAGCTCGGCTTCGATCGCGCGCGGGCGCGCGACGCGAACTGGCTCTTCACCAACCGGCGCATTCCAGCCCGCGAGCCGCAACACATGCAGGATCAGTACTTCGAGTTCCTGCATGCACTCGGCATTCCGTCCGAGCCGGTCGTGTGGGACATCGGGCCGTGGGAGCACGAGCGGCACTGGCAGAGCGAGTTCTTCACGCCGATGGAGCGGCCCGTCGCGGCGATCGTGGTCGCGACCAGCAAGCCGGAGAAGGACTGGCTGCCGGAGCGCTGGGCCGAGGTCGTCGATGCACTGTACGAGGACTTCGGGCTCCAGCCCGTGCTGGTCGGCGGGACCTCGCCGCGCGAGATGCAGGCGCAGGCGGTGATCGTGGAGCGTGCGCGGCACACGCCGCTGACGGCGCTCGGCAGCGGCCTGCGTCGCCTGGTCGCGATTCTCGACGGGTCCGCGCTCGTGCTCAGCCCCGACACCGGGCCGCTTCACATCGCGGTGGCGCTGAACCGGCCGGTCATCAGTCTCATGGGCTACACGAACCCGAA
>CAYLPM010000341.1:0-3858 GCA_964385525.1 uncultured Gemmatimonadaceae bacterium | reverse complement strand
GGGCGATCGCCAGCGGCCGCGTCGCCAACGGCTACCTGCTGTGCGGCCCGCGCGGTGTCGGCAAGACGACGCTCGCGCGCGTGCTGGCGATGGCCCTGAACTGCGAGCGGCGCACGCCGGGCCCCGCGCCGGCGAGCGCCGCCGGTCCGGCTGCACGGGGCCCCGGCGTCCCAGCGGCGGGCAGCGCCGGCCTCGCGTCCCCGGAACGTGATGCCGGAGAGCCGTGCGGAGAGTGCACGTCGTGCACGCGCACCTGGAGTGGCGCCGCGTCGCTCGACGTCGTCGAGATCGATGCCGCGTCCAACCGCGGCGTCGATGATGCCCGCGACCTGCGCGAACGCGCGATGTACGCGCCATCCGGTGACGATCGCTACAAGGTCTACATCGTCGACGAAGCGCACATGCTCACGCGCGAAGCGTGGAACACGCTCCTGAAGATCCTCGAGGAGCCGCCTCCCCGCGTCGTCTTCGTGTTCGCCACGACCGAACCGCAGAAGATCGCCCAGACCGCCGCGCCCGTCCTGAGCCGTCTCCAGCGCTTCGACTTCAAGCGCATGAGCGCCGGTGACATCCGGGAGCGTCTCGCGGCGATCCTGGAGGCGGAGCAGGTCCGCGTCGAGCCCGATGCGCTCGCCACGCTCGCCCGGGCAGCCGACGGTTCGATGCGAGACGCGCTCAGCCTCACCGACCAGGTGCTCTCGCTTGGCACGGGCGACCTGACGGTCGAGCGCGTGCGCGAGGCCCTGGGACTGGTCGCCGAGGATGAGTTCATCGCGATCCTCGACCTCATCGCGGAGCGGCGCGCGGGGGACGTGTTCGCCGCCGTCGCCCGCCTCGCGGACGCGGGATTGGACTTCAGTGCCTTTCTCAACGGGCTCGCCGAGATCCTGCGCGCGCAGCTCGCGATCGTCCTCGGCGGCGAGCCGGGCGGCCTCTCCGAACGTGCCCACGCCGAGCTCGAAGCGCGGCGCGATCGCCTTCCTGCCTCCGATCTTCTGCGGATGCTGAACGCGCTCGGCGAGCTGGAGTTGCGGTTCCGGAAGAGCGGCCAGCAGCAACTGCTGCTCGAGACGCTGCTCGTGCGCTTCGCCCTGCTCGATCGCTCGATCGAGCTCGAGTCGGTGCTTCGCGGACTCGGCGGCGAGCGGCCGGGCGAGCGAAGAGGTCGCGTGCCGGCCGCCGCGGACCGGGGCGGCAGCAGCGCTTCGCCGCCAACGCCGCGACGGACGGAGACGGGCCATGCTCCGGCGCCGACCGCGCCGCGACAGGCGGAGGCCGGCCACACTCCTGCGGAGCCGAACGCCAGCCACACCGCGGTGTCCGCGTCGAGCGCACCCGGCGCCGCGGTTCGCGCCATGGCGCTCGCGGATGCGCCGGCGCCTCCCGAGCTGAACACGCTCACCGAGCGCTGGGACGAAGTCGTGGATCAGGTGCGGCGTAGCGGTCGCTCCACGCTCGCGGCCGCGCTCGAGCACGCACTGCCCACCGCCGTCACCGCGCGCGGCGCCATCACCGTGCAGCTCGATCAGCCGAACGAGATCTACACGCGGGCCTTCGAGGCGGGCCACGACGACGTGGCGACCGCCGTGCGCGAGATTTTTCCGGGTGTCGCACGCGTGACGCTGAGGGCCCCGGAAGGCACCGCCGCCGCGCCCCCGGTGCGGCTCACGGAGGAGTCCCTGCGGGCCGACCGGCTCGCGTCGCTTCGCAAGCGCGATTCGTCGCTCGACGCGGCGATCGACGCACTGGATCTCGAACTGCTCGAGTGAATGCTTGCCAGCACGTTCGCGATCCGGATAGCTTCCTGATTGGAGAGTTCCGGGTATGCCGCGGGAGCGACGGGCGCCGGACCACACCGCGACGCTCGCACTCGACGCAAGGCACCCGCCGGTCGCGTGTTCGTCGGTGGCACCGTGACCGGAGAGGCACGACCGGCTCGGGCGTCCCGGCGGATCGTCCGGGTCCGAGACCGGGCCTGGGCTGGCGGCGCGATGGGACGTGCCCGCGCAGAATTGTCCGACCGACGACCGACGTTCGGCACACCGATACCTTGCTCGGGGCTCGCCCCGGTTTCTTCAGCCGACGATCACGCACGGAACGCCACGAGGAGCCGAACCAGCATGGCCGATTTCATGAAGATCCTGCAGCAGGCGCAGGAGATGCAGGGCCGCCTGCAACAGATTCAGAACGAGCTCCAGCAGAAGACCGTCACCGCCACCGCCGGCGGCGGGATGGTCACCGTCGAAGCCGATGGCAAGGGCCAGCTTCGGTCGATCAAGCTCGACCGAAGTGTCGTGGATCCCGAGGACGTCGAGATGCTCGAGGATCTGATCGTCGTCGCGGTCGCGGAAGCCCAGAAGAAGGCCGCCGAGCTGGCGCAGCAGGAGATGGGGAAGCTCACCGGCGGGATGGGCTTGCCGTTCAATTTGCCCTTCTGACGTGTCGGCGATCGACGAGCTGGCGACGGAGCTCGCACGGCTGCCGGGCATCGGCCGCAAGACGGCCCTCCGTCTCACGTATCACCTGCTGAAGCAGACGCCGGAGCAGAGCCGTCGCCTCGCGGACGCGTTGCGCACGCTCAGCGAGCGCATTCATCCGTGCACGCGGTGTTTCAACCTGACGGAGGAGGAATTGTGCGTGATCTGTCGTGACGAACGGCGCGATCGGACGGTCATCTGCACGGTGGAGGAAGCGTCGGACATCGGCGCGATCGAGCGGGCCGGAGAGTTTCGCGGCCTCTACCACGTGCTGGGCGGCCGGCTCTCTCCCCTCGACGGCATAGGCCCCGAGGATCTCACCATCACGCAGCTCGTCGCGCGCGTCTCGACGGGCACCGTCCGCGAAGTGATTCTGGCTACCAATCCCAGTCTCGAGGGCGAAGCCACCGCCCTCTACGTGCAGCGGCAGCTCGCCGCGCAGCCGCTGATGATCTCCCGGATCGCCCGCGGACTCCCGGTGGGCGGCGATCTCGAGTACGCCGACGGCGTCACGATCGCGCAGGCGCTGGCCGCGCGGCGGGAGATGCGATGAGGGTCCGCGCCGCCGCTTTCGCCGCCTCGGGCTTCGTCGGTGGCGTTCTGCTGGGGCTCGTCGTCTGGAATGGGCAGCTTCAGCGTCATCGCCGCGACCTCTTCAGCAAGCGGCCGGTCCGGCGCTGGGTAGCGCTCAGTTACCTGAGCAGCCGGCCGAGCATCGAGTCCCACCGGCTGCTCCGCGACTATCTCAACTGGGAAACGCGTCCCTCGCTCCGTCGCCGCGGGCAGCTCCTGCTGCAGCGGATGGAGCAGGAACTCGATTAGCCGAGGAGCCCAATGGCCGTTGGTGCGGCGAGCTGGTCGTTCACCGAGGATGACTTCGGCGCGATCACTCAATCCCTGCAGCGCTTTCTGTTCGACAGCAATGCCCGCTGTGCGCTCCTCGTTGACCGCACCGGGCAGCTCGTCGCGACAGTCGGCGAGGAGCCGAAGTTCGACCCGACGGCGTTCGCGACGCTCACGGCGGCGGACTTCAGCGCCAACGACCAGCTGGCGAAGCTGATCGGCGAGACCGACTTCAACTCGCTCTTCCACCAGGGCGAGAAGGAATCGATGTATCTCGCCGACGTCGCCCGGCGGGTGATCCTCGTGGTGCTGTTCGACAACCGCACAACGCTGGGCCTCGTGCGGCTGAAGATGAAGCAGACGGTGGAAGAGCTGACGAAGCTCTTCGAGGCGGTGTTCGCGCGGGGATCGGGAGGGGAGGGCGGCACTCCCAACATTCTCGCCGGCGCCGACGACGAAATCGACCGTCTCTTCCAGTAGAGGGCGTAGCGATGTCGATGATCAACTACGCCTCGCGCGAGATCAACTGCAAGATCGT
>CAYLPM010000340.1:0-2457 GCA_964385525.1 uncultured Gemmatimonadaceae bacterium | reverse complement strand
GGCCGTCAACGACGCGGCCGTGGAGTCGTACGGGTACACGCGGGACGAGTTCCTGCGCATGACCGTCGGTGAGCTCGTACCCGCCGAGGAGGTCGAGAGCATTCTGTCCTCGCGCGCCGCGCCCGGGAGTGGCCGCAAGCGTCGGGGGCCGCACCGGCACCGCCGGAAGGACGGCACGCTGCTCACGGCCGAAGTGATCTCGGACGATGCGGCGGTCGACGGCCGTCCGGCGCGGCTGATGCTCGCTCGCGACATCACCGAGCGCGAAGCGCTGGAGGCGCAGCTCCGTCAGGCGCAGAAGATGGAGGCGGTGGGTCAGCTCGCCGGCGGCGTGGCGCACGACTTCAACAATCTGCTGACCGTCATCCGGCTGCACAGCGAGCTGCTGGCGGAAGCCCTGGCCGAGTCGGATCCGCGCCGGGAGGATGTGGCGGAGATCGGGCGCGCCGCCGACCGAGCGGCGGCGCTGACCCGGCAGCTCCTGGCATTCAGCCGTCGACAGGTGCTCCAGCCGCGCCTGCTGGTGCTCGATGAGGTCGTCCGCAACGCGCAGCAGCTGCTGCACCGGGTGATCGGCGCGGACATCCGCGTCGAGTCGCAGGGCACCACCATCGGGCGCGTCCGCGCCGATCCCGGCCAGATCGAGCAGGTGCTCGTGAACCTCGCCGTGAACGCGCGCGATGCGATGCCGGAGGGCGGGCGGCTCCTCATCGAGACGGCGGACGTGGAGCTCGATGCGATGTTCGGACCGAAGCGCGGCGCGGCGATCAGCGCCGGCCCGTACGTGATGCTGGCGGTGTCCGACACCGGTCTCGGCATGGACGCGGCCACGCAGGCGCGGATCTTCGAGCCGTTCTTCACGACCAAGGAGGTCGGAAAGGGGACGGGCCTCGGCCTCTCCACCGTCTACGGGATCGTCAAGCAGTCGGGCGGCAGCATCTGGGTCGAGAGCGAACCAGGCGCCGGCACCACCTTCAGGATTTATCTGCCCCGGGTCGATGCCGACCTCGCCAGCCGCGAGCCGGAGGCGGTGCACGCCGCCGACGACACGACACGCGGAAGCGAGACGATCCTCCTCGTGGAAGACGAGGATGCGGTGCGCACGCTCGCGGGTCGCATGCTGCGCCGCAAGGGGTACCGGGTGCTCGACGCCCGGCACGGCGGCGAGGCGCTCGAGATCCTCGGCGCCTACCTCGGCCGGGTCGACCTCGTGCTCACGGACATCGTGATGCCGGGCATGGGCGGGACGGAGCTCGCCCGCCGGGTACGGGAGATGCGCCCGAACGTGCCGCTGCTGTTCATGTCGGGCTACTCGCACGGCGAGGTCGAGCAGCGTGGCGGGTTTGCCCCGGATGAGGCCTTCCTCCAGAAGCCGTTCACGGCGGACGAACTGGCGCGCCAGGTGCGCGAGGTGCTCGAGGCAGCCTGACGCCCGCGGACGCGATATCTTCTCCGCATGCGCCTGCTCCTCGGATACCTGAAGCACCACCGGCCGCTGATCCTGCTCGCGCTGGTGCTGGCGGCGATCAACCAGATCTTCTCGCTGCTCGACCCGCTGATCTTCCGCTACGTCATCGATCGCTACGCGACCCGCTACGATCAGTACACGACCGCCGAGTTCATACGCGGCGTGAGCCTGCTGCTGGGCGCCGCGGTCGGTGTGGCGTTCGTGTCGCGGGTCGCCAAGAACTTCCAGGACTACTTCGTCAACGTCGTCACGCAGCGGCTGGGCGCCCAGCTGTACTCGGATGGCATCCGCCATTCGCTCGCGCTCCCGTACCAGGTGTTCGAGGACCAGCGCAGCGGCGAGACGCTAGGCAAGCTCCAGAAGGCCCGCTCCGACAGCGAGCGCTTCATCGCGGCGTTCGTGAACATCGTGTTCACGTCGCTCGTCGGTGTCATCTTCGTCGTCATCTACGCCATCAGCGTGCACTGGGCGATCGCCCCGGCATTTCTGCTCACGGTGCCGCTGCTCGGCGGCCTGAGCTCCGTGCTCAGCCGGCGCATCAAGACGATCCAGAAGACGATCGTGGCCGAGACCACGGCGCTCGCGGGCGCCACCACGGAGTCGCTCCGCAACATCGAGCTGGTGAAGAGTCTCGGGCTCGCCGAGCAGGAAGTCGGGCGACTCAACGCGACCACCGGCAGGATCCTCGCGCTCGAGCTGCGCAAGGTGCGTTACCTCCGCTCGCTCAGCTTCCTCCAGGGCACGACGGTCAACCTGTTCCGGACGACGATCCTGTTCCTGATGCTGTACCTCATTTTCCGCCAGGACATCACCGTCGGCCAGTTCTTCTCCCTGCTCATCTACTCGTTCTTCATCTTCGGGCCGCTCCAGGAGCTCGGCAACGTCATCAACATCTATCGCGAGACCGAGGCCTCACTCGCCAACTTCGCATCGATCCTCGCGATGCCGGTCGATCCGAAGCCGGCGAACCCGGTCGCGGTCGCCGACCT
>CAYLPM010000339.1:0-1611 GCA_964385525.1 uncultured Gemmatimonadaceae bacterium | reverse complement strand
ACGTTCCTGCCCAATGGCGATGTGCTCGTGACCGAGCGTGCCGGGCGGGTGAGGCTCGTGCGCGGTGGTGCCCTGCGGGCCGCGCCGATCGACGGAGCGCCGCAGGTTCGCGCGCGGGGGCAGGGCGGACTCCTCGACATCGCGGCCCATCCGCGGTTCGCCGAGAACCGGTTCGTGTATCTCACATACTCCAAGCAGGGGACCCGCGGCGGAACCACCGCTCTCGCGCGCGCGCGCTTCGAGAACGATCGGCTGGTCGGGCTCGAAGACCTGTTCGTCGCCGATGCCTGGAGCAACGCCGGCCAGCACTTCGGCTCGCGCATCGTGTTCGACAGCGCCGGTTACGTGTTCTTCGGCGTCGGCGAGCGCGGCGACCGCGATCGCGCGCAGAACCGGCTCGATCACGCCGGCACCGTCATCAGGCTGCACGATGACGGCCGCGTGCCGACCGACAATCCCTTCGTCGGGCGCCGCGATGCGCGGCCCGAGATCTGGAGCTACGGCCACCGCAATCCGCAGGGGATGACCCTGCACCCCGTGACGGGCGAGCTGTGGGAGAACGAGCACGGCGCGCGCGGCGGCGATGAGATCAACCTCGTGCGTCCCGGCCGCAACTACGGCTGGCCGCTGATCACGCACGGCATCAACTACAACGGCGAACGCATCTCGCCGGATACGGCGCGCGCGGGACTCGAGCAGCCGCTGCTGCACTGGACCCCGTCGATCGCCGTCTCGGGTATGGCCATCTACCTGGGTGACCGCTTCCCAGGCTGGCGCGGCAACGTGCTTAACGGCTCACTCGCCGGCCGGCAGCTTCGCCGCGTCGTCTTCGACGGTCACCGTCCGACCCACCAGGAGACGCTGCTCCAGGGTCGCATGCCGATTCGCCAGGTGAAGGTCGGCCCGGACGGGGACATTTACCTGCTCTCGCACTTGCGGGAGGGCGCGGTTCTGCGCCTGTCGCCCGTGGCGCCCTGAGCTACGCGGATTCGCCGGCAGGAAAGGAGTCCGGGCGGGATCCAGAGAGCGGCAGGCCATCGTGGATGGCATGACCCTCGCTGCACGAGGGTCTCTCCTTCTAGCGAGTCGAGGTCACACGTGGAAAATACGAACGCCGTCCAGTCCAAAGTCTCGACCTGGCACATGGATCCCGCGCACTCGAGCATCGAGTTCTCGGTCAAGCACATGATGATGACGACCGTCCGCGGCCGCTTCAAGCAGGCAATCGCGACGCTGACGGGCGATGAGGAGCACGCGGAGAGGGGAAGGGTCGAAGTCACGCTCGACGCGGCATCGATCGATACCGGTGTCGCCGATCGCGATACCCACCTGCGCTCGGCGGACTTTCTCGACGTCGAAAAGCATCCGAAGATCACGTTCCGCAGCAAACGTGTGGATGGCACGTTCCGCAACGAGGGCGATGAGTTCCGCCTGATCGGTGATCTCAGGATTCGTGAGACGACCATGGAGGTGAAGCTCGATTGCGTCTACGAGGGGCGGGGCAAGGATCCGTGGGGCAAGGAGCGGATCGGCTTCAGCGCCAAGGGCGACATTGATCGCCGCGAGTGGGGGCTCAAGTGGAATCAGGCGATCGAGACGGGCGGCATTCTC
>CAYLPM010000338.1:0-3923 GCA_964385525.1 uncultured Gemmatimonadaceae bacterium | reverse complement strand
TGGGAGTCGCGGCTCTCCGCGGTGAGGGCGCTCGGGTGCAGCCCCTGGAGGTAGTTCTCGACGACCAGCAGTCCCTTTTCCCCGGCGCGCCGCACGAGCCGGAGGAGCGTGTCCATGCTCGAGACTTCCTCCAGCTGCTCGTTCATGAACCACAGCAGGAAGTTCTGCGTGATGTGATCGTTCACCTTGAAAGCCTGGTCCATAAGGCCGTTGATCTGCTTCGTGACCCGCTTTTCCCAGTCGAGGGAGAGCTGCACGGCCTCCTCGGCCGACGCGAAGTTGCTGCGTGGCGCGGGAATGGCCGGGATCTCCACTTGCCCATCGGCATCCAGCGTGAACTTGACGAAGCGCATCGCGTGCTCGCGCTCCTCGTTCGCCTGCTTGTAGAAATGGCGCGCCAGCGTGGGGAGGCCCTCGCTGTCGAAATGCGCGGCGATCGCCACGTACTGGATCGATGCGCCGAACTCGTGTCCGATCTGTTCGTTCAGGGCGCCGTTCATCTTCTCGCTGATCAGCATTCGTGCACGTCTCCGTTGTCCCGTATCCCTTATCCCTTTGCTTCTTCATCGATCACCTGCATCGCCACCGTCACGAGGCGTTCGAGCTCCTCGTCCGAAGCGCGCGGGAGCAGCGTCTCCGCCCACATGTGGTCCTCCGAGCGCGTGTAGCGGTCCAGCAGCCGCTGGATGAAGCTCACGAGCGCGATCCGCTGCAGCTCGGATTTCCGCTGCGCCTGCGAGACATCCTGCGTCGCACGCACCATCGCCTCGAAGCGGTGCGCGTTGCGCAGCGCCTTCGCGGTCAGTGACGCGATCACCTGGCAGAAGCGGACGTCGCTGTCCGAGAACGTCGAGGCGTCGCGTTCCGTCCGCAGGAAGATCGCGCCGATCACCGTCCGACGCCAGCGGATGGGAACGACGATGATCGACCGCACGTTCCGCAGGTTCAGGGTGTCGCGGACCTCGCGCAGCATCGGATCGTTGGCGGCATCGGGGATGAAGACCGTCTCTCCGGACGCGAACGCGCGCTTGAGCTCGGGGTACCGGTCAAGATCCACGACGAGGTTGCGGATCGTCGGGTCCTCGTAGCTGGCGACCAGGCGAATGTCGGCCTGGTCGCCGGCGAGGAAGATCGAGCAGCGATCGAGGCCGAAGGTCTCACCGAGCTTGCGCGCGATCGTCTGGAGGATGTCGACGAAATGGAGGGAGGCCGAAATCTCCTGGAGGATGTCGACGACGGCGACGAGGTGGTCCCGCTCGCGCTGCAGCTCGTCGACCCGCGCGCGGAGCCTCGTGATCTCATCACCCCGCTCGTCGGACCCCTCCGTCGGCGGAAGCGTCGACTGCGTCTGATCCATCAGCCGCCTCGATGTGTGCGTGGTACTCCGGACCGTCGAAGCGGATGACGCGGTTTCTGCCGGACTCCTTCGCGACGTAGAGCGCGTCGTCCGCCGCCTTGACGAGAGCTTCACTGTCCGTAATGCGCGGATGCGGCCAGCCGGCGACTCCGAAGCTCGCCGTCCGCCGCAGTGTCCCACCTTCGAACGTGAATGTATGCTCCTCGACGGCTTTACGCACCCTCTCCGCGAAGCCGGCCGCGTCGTCTGCAGGCGCGCCCGGCAGCAGCAGCATGAACTCCTCTCCCCCATAGCGGCCCACGCGGTCGATCTCCCGCGCCTCGTGCTTCAGGATCGCCGCGAATTGCCGCAACACCTCGTCGCCAGCCTGGTGCCCGTGCGTGTCGTTGACGCTCTTGAACTTGTCGAGGTCGCACATCACGCAGGCGAGTTGCTCGTTCAGCCGCTCGGCATGCCCCCACATCTCGAGCAGCCGCTCCTCGAGGTGCCGGCGGTTGTCGACCTCGGTCAACACATCCGTGCGCGAGATGAACAGGAGCCGCTCGTTGATGTCGCGCAACTGCCGCTCCCGTTCCGAGAGCTCTTCCTGCAGCCGCTTAATGCGCAGCATCGAGTTGACCCGCGCCCGCAGCTCGGCGAACTCGATCGGCTTGGTGATGTAGTCGTCCGCGCCCGCATCGAGCCCCTCCACCTTGTGCTCCGTGGAGTCGAGCGCGGTCTGCATGATGATCGGGATGAACGGAAGTGACCGGTCGGACCGGATCCGCTTCGTGACCTCGATGCCATCGACCCTCGGCATCATGACGTCGAGCAGGATCAGGTCCGGGGGCGACTGCTGGACGGCGGCGAGCGCGGCCTCGCCATCGGTCGCCGCCTCGATCTCGAAGCCCCACGCCTCCATACGGGCGCGGAGCAGCTCGACGTTGTCTTCGTGATCGTCGACGATGAGAATCCGGGCGCGTGGCTCGCGTTCAAGCTCCGCCATTGGTCCGCCCGAGGAACCGCTCGACCTCGGCCACCACCGCGCGCGGCTCGCACGGCTTCGCGAGATACCCGTCGCATCCGACCTCCATCGCCTTCTCGCGATCGGATGCCAGCGCGTGCGCCGTCAGCGCTATGATCGGAATCCCGTGCGTCTCCGGATCGTGCTTGAGCACCTGCGTTGCTTCCCACCCGTCGATGATGGGAATCGAGATGTCCATCAGAATCAGGTCCGGTTTCTCGGACCGCGCCTTCGCGATCCCTTCCTCACCGTTCAGGGCTTCCGTGACCCGATAGCCGTAGTGGCGCAGGATCGTGGAATAAACGATGCGGTTGTCCTCGTTGTCCTCGACGAGGAGAACCGTCTTGCCGTTAGCGCTCATGCCTGGCCTCGCGCCGCGGAACCCCGGGAGTGCAGTGCCGCTCGAGCGGAATGATGGTAAGGTGCACCAAAAGGGACGTCGTGGGGGTTATCGTCAAATGCGCGGCCGCAGATGCCTGGCACCTCCCGCTCGGGAGGCACCAGTCGTATCGTGACAATCGGGGCAACGTGCAGCAAGTTTCTTACCAGCGCCAGGAGAGTTCCCAATGGCATACGCCGACACGACCACCCGCTCTCGCACCCGATCGCGCGCGAGCCAGGCCGCGGGCGCGTCACCGCGCGCGCGACGCACCGTCGAACCCTCGGACCTCGACGAGGCCCACGGCTCGTCGTACCAGCGCATGGACCTTCGTCGGGCCGGGATACTCGGAAGCGCGCTCGCCATCGGCGTCCTGGTCGGCGCCAGCGCGGCGCTTCTGCTAGCGCCCCAGAGCGGCGAGGAATTCCGCTCCGACCTCGCCGATGGTACGCGGCGCCTCCGGGGTCGCGCGGGCAGTGCCTGGGACGATCTTCGCGACGAGCTCCGCTGGGCCGCTCACCGCGGCGGCCGGCGCATGCGCCGCGGCATCACCCGCGGCGGCTGGGCCGCGGAAGACGCCATCGATAAGGGGCGGCGCAAGATACGGCTCTGAGGAGTCGCGTGTAGGGCAGAGACGGCAGGCGGGGACGCTACGCCCTATCGAAGCTTGGCCAGCTCCGCCGCCGCCTGTTCCTTGTAGAACCGATCGTTGTACTCCGTCGCCTGACCGTTCACCACGCGCTCGTACGCCGCGCGCGCTTTCTCCCTGTCGCCCACGTCCGCGTAGACCCTCGCCAGATCCAGGTGATGCGTCAGTCGCTCGGGGTCGACCGCCACCGCGCGTTCCATGTAGCTGACCGCTTTGTCCCAATTCGCCTCGCCGAACACCTGCCCGCCCAGAAACGTCTTCGCGATCATCCGCGAGAACCCGTTCAGCCGTCTCACCTCGGCGTTCCACACCCCCATCACGTGGAGGGCTCCCGGGTGCTCTGGGCTCAGCTCGAGCGCCCGCAGGGCATGATCCCGCACTTCGCCTGCGTACTTGATCCGGTCCCGCGTGCCGAGTGAGAGCGCGACGCGTCCCAGCGCGCGGGCGAGGTTGAAGTGTCCCTCGGCATCGTTCGGATTGACCTCGACCGCTCGCCGCGCGTATGCCTCTCCCTTGCTGAAGAGCTCCGCGCGCC
>CAYLPM010000337.1:0-2431 GCA_964385525.1 uncultured Gemmatimonadaceae bacterium | reverse complement strand
CGCCCTGGTCCTTCTTGAAGATCCAGCCGAAGTGCGAGTACCAGAAGCCGCGATGTCGCGGCGAGTGGATGTCGAGCTCCGTGTCCGAGTGGCGGTGGTGGTGGCGGTGCTTGGCCGCCCACCAGAGCGCGCCGCGCTGCGCCGAGCTCTGCGCGAGGAAGGCGAGGAAGAACTGGAATGCGCGCCCGGTCTTGAACGACCGGTGCGAGAAGTAGCGGTGGTAGCCCGCCGTCGTCCCGAACATCCGGACGACGTACAGGACGATCGCCATCACGACCGCCGTGGTGGTCACGCCCGTCCAGATCGCCGCGAAGCACACGAGGTGCACGATGATGAACGGAATCGTACCGGGGTAAATGATGTCGTCGTGATACTCCTCGGCTGCGATGGTCGCGCCGGCCGTGCCCGGTTTCAACTGGTCGATCCGCGCCACTCGTACCTCTGGGATGCTGGTGTATGCGTACGGTCGTGAAATCTACCTTATTTCGGCCGTCGACGCTGCCCTCGGCGGCGGTCCCGGCGGCGGGGCCACGGACGGTCCTCGTCATGGGTGCGGGTTACCCCTACCTTGTACACGGACCCGCTCCCATCGATATCCTCCGCAATCGACGTGCTCGACCGGCCCGGGCCGGATGGATCGCCGGCCCGGGACGGACTGCCCTCCATTCTGACGCTCCGCCATGCCCCCCGCCACACCATCGCGCCTCCGCAGCGTCACCGCGCTCCGCTACGTGCAGCCGCTGCGGGAGGGCGGGTCGCTGCCGGCGGTCGTCGATACCGACGACGGGCTGTTCGTCGTCAAGTTCCGTGGCGCGGGGCAGGGCGCGAAGGCGCTGATCGCGGAGCTCATCGTCGGGCTGCTCGCCGAGTCCCTGGATCTGCCGGCGCCGCAGGTGGCCGTCGTGGATCTCCCGGACGCGTTCGGGCGAAGCGAGCCCGACCCGGAGATTCAGGACATCCTGCGCCGAAGCCACGGCGTCAACGTGGGCCTGCGGTTTCTGGACGGCGCGTTCAACTTCGCGCTCTCCGCCGCGGGTGATCTCGTGTCGCCGGCGCTCGCGTCCCGCATCGTCTGGCTCGATGCGTTCCTCACGAATCCCGACCGTACCCATCGGAATCCGAACATCCTGATCTGGGATCGGCAGCCATGGTTGATCGATCACGGCGCGGCCCTCTACGCACACCACGACTGGCGGAGCGTGGATACGGAGCGCACGCGCGCGGCGTTTCCACTCATCAAGGATCACGTGCTGCTTGGCGCGGCCGACGCGCTCGAGGCGGCTGACACGGAGCTGGCATCGCGACTGGATGAGGCGCGGTTCGCGGACTTGCTCCATCGCGTGCCGGACGCGCTGCTGATGGATGCCGTCGCCGGGACGGACTTCACCTCCGCCGATGCCGCGCGCCGGCGTTACGTGACGTATCTCGTGGACCGCCTGCGCTCGCCGCGGGCGTTCGTCGAGGAGGCGCTCGCCGCGCGGACCCGGGTGCTGGCGATGCCGCCGCTCCGGCTCGAGTCGCGTCGATGAACGCCGCCGAGCTGGTGACGTACCACTTCGCCGTGCTGCGCGTGGTGCCCCACGTGCACCTCGGCGCCTGCGTCAACGTCGGCGTGCTGCTGCACGTGCGCACGGCCGAGTTCCTGGGGATGCGCGCGATCTCCGATGCGGCGGCGCTGCGTGCGCTCGTGCCCGACGTCGACCACGAGCTGCTCACGCGCTATCTCCGGTGCTACCAGGGGATCTGCGACGGCGACGCCGAGGTGGGGCCGATCGCGCTGATTCCGCCTTCGGAGCGCTTCCACTGGCTGACCGCGCCACGCTCGGATGTGCTGCAGGCGTCGGCGGTCCACGAGGGACTGAGCGCAGCTCCGGCACAGGCGCTGGATGATCTTTACGCGAAGTTCGTGACACGGTGCTCGTAGTACGGCGCTCGCAGCACGGCGCTCGCACTACGGCGCTCGCAGCACGGCGCTCGCACTACGGCGCTCGCACTACGGCGCTCGCACTACGGCGCTCGCAGCATGGCCCTGCTAGCACGGCAATCGTGGGCGCCGTTCGGACTCGGGCAGCGCGACGCGAGGCGAATCGATGTTGCTTGTCGGTGCCTGCCCTCGTCCCTCGATGTCCCCATCAGCATCGAGCACCGACCCCACTCCGGCGAGGGAGGAGCAGATCGTGACCCTTCGCCCGCCGTTCGCGCAGAGAGCGTGGCCCGCGGCCCTCGCGCGCGCCAACGGACGACACCTCGTCGTGCTCCTGGTCGTGTGTCTGAACGCCTGGCTGCTCGTGCGCTTTCACGACCGGTTCTGGTGGGCACCGGACGAGGGCAACTATGCGCACGTCGCCGAGCGACTGCTCGACGGGCAGGTGCTGCACGCCGACGTGCAGGACATCCATCCGGGCTACGTGAACTTCGCGAACGCCGGTGC
>CAYLPM010000336.1:0-6984 GCA_964385525.1 uncultured Gemmatimonadaceae bacterium | reverse complement strand
TGCGCCACCATCTCGACGCGTGCGCCGCCGATCTCGTGAGCCTGGGCCACTCCCCCGAAGACGCGCGGCGTGAGGCAGAGCGTCGCTTCGGCGATGTGGCCACCGTCGAGACGTGGCTCCGCTCCCACGACCACCACCGCCTCCGCCGCATGGCAAGGGTCGAGCACATGGAAACGCTCCTGCAGGACATCCGCTACGGAGTCCGCAAGCTCTGGCAGCAGCCGGCGTTCACGCTGTCCGCGGTCGGCGTGTTCGCGCTCGGCATCGGGGCGGCGACGACGATGTTCACCGCGGTCGATGCCGCACTCCTGCGGCCCCTCCCCTTCCAGCGCGATGACCGGCTCGTCGCGTCGCACCGGATCCACCTGCCCTTCGCGCGCTCGATGAGCGAGACGACGGTCAGCATCGAGCACGCTCGCGAGCTGGACGCATTCCAGTCGGTGGCCGCGTATGCGCCCGGCGCGCTCAACCTGGGCGCCGGCGATGCGCCCGTGCGCATCAACATCGGCGTGGTGACGCCGGACCTGTTCGCGACGCTCGGCGTCCAGACAGCCGCCGGCCGCGGCTTCACGGACGAAGAGGGTCGACCGGGCGGTCCCGACGTGGCGATCATCTCGCACGGGATCTGGCGGCGCTACTTCGCGGGCCAGCGGGACGTACTGGAGCAGGATGTCATTCTCGGTGGCAGGCCGTATCGCGTCGTCGGCGTGATGCCGGAGGGCTTCGGTTTTCCGGAGGACGCGGCCGTCTGGACGCCACTCCACGTCCCTTACGACTTCGTCGACATGGAGCCGTTCCGGCAGTACATGCCGTCGACGGTCGTCGCTCGCCTGGCCCCCGGCGTGACGCTCGAGCAGGCACGGGCCCAGGTGCTGACACTGATCCAGCGGAAGGCGGATCCCGAGCGCCCGTTCACGCTGACGGCGTCCGATGTCCTGACGCCCTTGCGCGACACGCTCGTCGGGCCGACGCGCACGGGCCTCCTGGTTCTCATGGGAGCAACGGTGCTCGTGCTGCTCGTCGCGTGCGCGAACGTCACCAATCTGCTGCTCGCCCGCGCCTCGGCCCGGCGGCCGGAAATCGCGCTGCGCGCCGCTCTGGGTGCCTCGCGCGGCAGAATTCTCCGACAGCTGCTCGTCGAGAGCGTGCTCCTCGCGGTGGCCGGCGGCGCGCTCGGCGTACTGATCGCGGCGCTCGCCGTGAACGCGCTCGGGTCCATCATGCCGGACCAGCTGGCCGGGTTGTCGAACGCGCGGCTCGATCTGCGCGTGCTCGGCTTTTCCCTCGCCGTCGCGGTCACGACCGGACTCGCCTTCGGCGTATGGCCTGCTTTCGGCGCGACGAGGACGGATGCGGCCGAGGTGATCAAGAGCGGAGGCGCCGGGACGACGGGTGCGCGCGCGGGTGCGCGGGTTCGGCGCGCATTCGTGATCGCCGAGCTGGCGATCTCGTTGATGCTCGCCGTGGGCGCCGGACTGATGCTGCGAAGTCTGCAGGCGTTGTTCGACAACGACCCGGGAATGGTGGCCGAGCACGTGGCCACGTTGGAGATGTCCTTCAATCGGGCCACTTATCCGCGGAGCGATGGGCGGTGGCGGTTCATGGAGATCGTCCTGGAGCGGGTGCATCGCATGCCGGGCGTGCAGGCGGCGGCGTTCGTGAACGAGCTGCCGCTCCGCGGCGCGAGCAGCGTCTCGATCTCGGTGTATCCGGAGGGCGCGGAGCCGCCAGAAGACGTCGAGGAGATCGTGTTCGCGCTCCTCCAGAACGTCTCGCCGGAGTATTTCCGGGCGATGGGGATTCCGGTGCTCGCGGGCCGGATGCCGCGCGCCGTGCTCGACTCGGTCACGCCGGCGGAGATGGCAATCAGCGAGAAGCTCGCGCAGCTCATGTTCCCGGGCGAGAGTCCGATCGGCCGGCGCATCATTTTCGCGGGTCGAGAGCCGAAAACGGTGGTCGGCGTGGTCGGCAGCCTCCGGGGCCGGACGCTGGAGGACACGCTCGGCTCGCAGATGTACCTGCCGCTCGACGAGTCGCCGGGCACCAACGTCGCCCTCGTCGCCCGCGGGACGCTGCCCGAGCACGTGCTGGCCGGCCGCCTCCAGGAGGCAGTGATCGCGGAGGACCCGCAGCAGGCCGTCTACAACGTGCGCCCGATGGAAGAAGTGATCGCCCGCGCGCTGACGCCGAAGCGCGTGAACGCCCTGCTGATCACGACGTTCAGTCTCGTCGCGTTGCTCCTCGCCGCCGTCGGGGTCTACGGCGTGATCGCGTACGGGGTCACCCGGCGCACCCGCGAGATCGGGATCCGCATCGCGCTCGGCGCCCGGCGCGAGGACGTGATGCGGCTGGTGATGCGCGAAGGGGTGCTCCTCGGCATCGCCGGAGTCGCGCTGGGACTCGCGGGCGCCTGGGCGCTGCGGCGGCTCATCGAGGGCATGCTCTACGGGATCCAGCCCGAGGATCCGATCACCTTCGTCCTCGCTGCCGTCGTGTTGATGGCGACCGCGGTATTCGCGACCCTGATCCCGTCGCGGCGCGCCACCAGGGTCGATCCGGTCCGGGCAATTCGCGCGGAGTGACGGCGGTTCCCGCGAGCGGGGTTGTTGCGATGCGGCCTCCTGCCGCATCATATGACAGTCTCCTCACGCTCGCGAGGACGTGCAATGCGCTCCGCACCGCTGTACTCGATCGCCCTGTTCGTGATTGCGGCCTGCACCGCCTCCCCGCCGGGCTCGCCCGCGAATGAGGAGTCGCGCCAGCACATCCTCGACGCCTCCAAGGTGGCCGACACCGTGCACCTGTCGCTCGGCGAGACGGTACGCATCCATCCCGCCGATCTCATCCTGCGGTTCGAGGAGGTCGTGGGTGATTCGCGGTGTCGTCCCGACGTCCAGTGCGTCTGGGAAGGGAGCGTGCGGGTGCGCCTGATGGTCGCGCTCGCGGCCGGCGGCGCGAGCGACGCGACGCTCGAATCGAGCGGCCGGACGAGCTCCACCACGGCCGGCGGCTACCGCATCACGCTCTTGCGCGACATCACCCCGCCGCCCGGTCAGGCCGGACGCTACCGGATCGCGCTCGAGCTGCGGCGCCTCTGATCGCATGTGGCTCCTGCCCGCGTGGACGACGCTCTCACGCTTCAGCGCACGGACGTACTATCGGCTCGAGCGCGCCGGCGGTGAGGTTCCGTCGGCCGGGCCTGTGCTCCTGCTCGCCAACCACCCGAACTCCCTTCTCGATCCCGCGCTCGTCGTGGCAGCGGCCGACCGGCCGGTCCGATTTCTGGCCGGCTCGACCACCGTGTCTCACCCGCAGGTCGGTTGGCTCGTCCGCGGCGTCGGCTCGATCCCGGTGTATCGACGCATCGACGATCCGTCGCAGGTCGGCAAGAACGTGGAGATGTTCCGCGCCGCGACCGCCGCGCTCGCGGAAGGTGCGGCCATCGGGATCTTTCCCGAGGGCGTCAGCGTCGATGATCCCTTCCTGCAACCGCTCCGCACGGGTGCCGCGCGACTCGCGCTGAGCGCGTTTCCCGAGTGTGGCGCCTTTCCCCTCATCCCGGTCGGTCTCGTGTACCGCGATCGGGATCGCTTCCGCTCCGAGGCGCTGGTGGTCGTCGGCCGCGCGATCGAGTGGGGGGATCTCGCCGGCGCCGACGTCTCGAGCGGCGACACGGTGCGCGAGCTGACGCGACGCATCGAGAGCGGGCTGCGTGACGTCACGCTCAACCTCGAGCGGTGGGAAGACGCTCCGCTCGTGGAGTGCGCGGAGGCGATCTGGGCCGCGGAGCTCGATGCACCGTCCGATGCGGCCGCGCGCATCGAGCGGCTGCGACTCGCGACCGAGACGCTGGCGCACGCGCGCCGGGAGCAGTCCGCACGCTGGACGAGGCTCGTGCGCGCCGTGTCGCGGCACGCTCGAATGCTCGCCCTGCTCGGCGTCGCGCCGGCGGACCTGCACGAGACGGCGACGACGGCGGCTGCCATGCGCTGGACGGCGCGACGGCTGCCGACGCTCGCGATCGGCGCCCTGCTGCTCACGGCCGGCTGGGCGATCTTCTGGCTGCCGTATCGCCTGAGCGCGATCCTGGGGACGCGAACGTCTCCGAAGGACGCCGCCACGTCCACGCACACGGCACTCTTCGGCACGGTGGTCTTCGTGCTATGGATCATCCTGCTCGCCGCGGGCGCGGGATGGCTCGGCGGCTGGCTGGCCGCGCTCCTCGCGCTCGCGGTGCTGCCTCTATGGGCGCTGGCATCGGCCGGCGCGCGCGATCGCTGGCGCGATGCATGGCGCGACGTCCGACGCTTTCTCACGCTGCGACGTCATCGCGCACGACTGCGCGAGCTCGCCGACGCGCAACGAACGCTCGGTCACGAGCTCGCGCAGATCATCGAGACGCTCGGGCCGCAGGTGATCGCAACCCCGCGTCCGACACCGACGTCACTCGCGCGCGAGGTGTGACCGCACACGCACCATCCGCGTTGATTGGCCACGATGAGTCGCCGGCGGGCGATGCTATGCCGCTGCGTGACTCTCGACGACCTGCACCAGCTCCTCGAGCGCGAACGGCTTCATCACTACCGGCTGGCCGGTCGACGCGAGGAACTCGTGCGCCGAACCGGTTGCCGAGTCGCCCGTCACGAAGACCAGGCGCCGCTCGAGTCCGCGGCCGCGGGCGCGCAGCAGCCGGAAGAGCTGATCGCCGCCCAGCTCCGGCATGCGAAGATCGGTGAGCACGATGTCGTACGGCCGAGCCTCCGGCGCATCATCGATGCGCTGGAGCGCCTCGAGTCCGCTCGAGGCGACGTCGACCGAGTGCCCGCGGCGCTCGAGAAAGCGGACGAGCGAGCGGCGGATCGATTCCTCATCGTCGACGACGAGGATCCGGAGCGACGTGCGTGCCGGGGCCAGGGCCGTCACGACCTTGGCCGGCGTCCGCGCCGCGGACGCGGTCGGCAGCTCGATCGTGAACACGGCGCCGCGGCCGAGCGTGCTGTCCGCCCGGATCATGCCGCCGTGCTCGGCCACGATGCTGTGCGCGAGACTGAGGCCGAGCCCCGTCCCTTCGCCGGGGCTCTTGGTCGTGAAGAAGGGGTCGAAGATCCGCCCCAGATGGTCCGGCGCGATCCCCGGTCCGGAGTCGACGACCTGGAGACTCACGCCCATCGTGCTCGGCCGCGTACGCAGGATCAGCAGACGCGTGCCGTCCTGTCCCTCCATGGCCTGCTCGGCGTTCACCACGAGGTTCACGAGCACCTGCTCGAGCTCCGAGCCGTTGCCTTCCACCGTCGCGAGTCCAGGCGCCGTCTCCGAGCGGACCGTGATCGCGCGCGTGTCGAGCGAATAGCGCCGCAGCTTCAGCACATGGTCGACGATCTCGTTGAGGTCGACCATCGTCCGCTCCGACGAGCGCCCCTCCGACGTCTGGCGGGCGACGAGCCGAAGGTCCGAGACGATCTTCGCGGCGCGATCGGCCTCCCGCTGGATGATCGTGAGGGACTCGCGATCGTCGGCACCGGGACCGTCGTCGAGCAGCATCTGCGCGAAGCACTTGATCCCGGTGAGCGGATTGTTCAACTCGTGCGCGACGCCCCCGACCAGCGTACCGAGGCTCGCCAGCCGCTCCGTCTGGCGCAGCTGGTGCTCGCGCGCGCGCTCCTCGGTGGTGTCCCGCCCCACCACGAGCACGCCCGTGATCGCTCCGCGCTCGTGAATCGGAGAGGTGACGCAGGAGAGCCAGCGCGTCGAGCCATCGCGATGGAGATATCGCACGTCGTACCGCTGTGGCGTGCCCTCGAGCGTGGTGCGGAAGTGCGCGCTCGCCTTCTCACGGTCTTCCGGCACCAGCAGCGGCAGGAAGTCGTGCCCGCGAAGCTCCGCCGGCGCGTAGCCCGACAGGGCGGTCACGGCGCCATTCATCGTGAGTACCCGCCCCCGCGGATCGACCGTGAAAATCATGTCCGATGCGGTCTCGAGCAGCAGCCGGTGGCCCTCCTCTGACCGCCGGATCGATTGCGCGAGCTGCTGCTGCACCCACGCGATCGCCAGCAGGCCGGCGGTGCCGACGATCGAGGCCACGATCGCGAGGTTGAATCGACCGTCGAGCGGTGTCGCGGGCAGGAACGGCGCGATCGTCACTCGGCCGAAGGCCTGGAGATAGATCAGCGTGTTGAACGCCAGTACGGCGTACGCGGTGACGAACTGCGCCGCATCGCGCGAGATCAACGACTGGGCCCCGATCGCGATCAGGGCGTAGAAGAGCGCCCCGATCCACCACCCGAAACTGTACGCGAAGTGGTGTGCCGTGAGGAAGGTGACGTCGCACAGCAGCGCGATGATCTGGAGGTGCTCCACCGCCGCCGGCGAGTGGACCCGCCGGCGCGTCAGCTCGATCACGCCCGCCAGCACCATCCACGCGCCCAGCACGACGAACACTTGCACCGACACCGCGATGCCGATCAGCCGGAACGCGACGTTGACGGCCACGAAGCTCGCGATGAGCGTCGCCCGCCACCAGTTGGCGCGGGCGAGCAGGTCTACCGTCGTGGCCGAGTGGGAGGCGATCACGTACATGGGACGCCTCGCCGGCCGGGCCGTCACGCCGGGCGAGTCGCGAGGGAAACCGGCCGAGTATGGTCGCCTCAGTCACGCATCGGCAATCCGCTCGGCACGACGCTCGGCGCTATGCCGTCGAGATGGCGGGCCGCCGGATCGGTCAGCGACCGGAGAAACGACACGAGTCGTCGCTTCTCGTCCGCCGTCAGGTCGAGCGGTACGCTCAACCGTCCATCCAGGCTCGCGAGCATCGCGGTGATCGTCGAATCGCCGCCGTGATGGCGATCGCGCACCGCCGGATCGAGTTGCGAGACATCGTACGTCTCCAGGGCCAACCGGACATCATCGTAATGGTCGACCACGGCTTCCAGCGTCCGATATGCGCCGTTGTGCATGTACGGCGCGGTGAGCTCCACGTTGCGGAGC
>CAYLPM010000335.1:0-5262 GCA_964385525.1 uncultured Gemmatimonadaceae bacterium | reverse complement strand
CGGAGGCGACCACGCCGACCCCCGCCATGAACGCCGCCACGAACAGCAGGTTGAGATAGTCCCGCGCCGAGTAGTTCTGGCCGAGGAACGGATAGAGCAGTCGCGCCAGCACAGTGCCGCCGAGGATTCCGGCGGCGATCTGCCCGGATGCCTTCGAGAGGATGCTGCCCACGAGCAGGCCCGGTCGGGCTCCGAGGGCGGATCGGATGCCGATCTCGCGCCGGCGTCGCGCGACGGTGAACGACATGAGCGCGTAGATGCCCGCAGCCGAGAGAAGGAGAACGCTCGAGGTCAGGCCGAAGACTCCGAGGAATCCCAGGCGCACGAGCTCGCGGTTGTCGTTCCGGGCCGCGGCTACCGTGCGGACACTCCCCAATCGCAGCATCGGGTCGAGCGTGACCGCGAGATCCCGAAGCCTGCCCGCAAAGCTCGCCGGATCGGCGCCCTGCACGCGAATCACGAGCGTGATCGGATGCAAGGCTCCCGGCACGTGCGGCTGATACATCCTCACCGCCCCGTCGCCGAACATGCCGTGCACATTCTCGACGATGCCGACGATCTCGTACCAGGGCTCGCTCCGCTCGACAGTCGAGCGCTCACCGCCGGTCAGCGAGACGCGCCGAACTCGCCGGCCGAGCGCATCACCGCCGATCAGACGCTCCGCGAACGCCCGGCTCACGATCACGGCGCTCGCCGATCGCGAGGTATCTGCTGCCTGAAAGCGCCGGCCGGCGAGCAACGGGATCCCGAACAGGTCGAAGAAATCCGGATCGATCCGATCCGTCGCCACCCAGTGGATGGCGGAAGCGGAATCCGCATTGTTTTCCTGGTCGGCGCCCTCGATCTCGATGCGCGCCGACGCATCGCTTCCCGGCAGAGCACCCATCAGCACGGCGTTCGCGACCGCCGGCTCCGCCTCCAGTCGGCGCACGATCTCGGCCTGCCGCTGCGCGAAGCGCGCCCGGAACTCCTGCGCATCGTACGCGTCGAAGTCATCCGTCCCGAACCCATCGCGGTCGAGGCGAAGGGACGCCGTCAGCAGTCCCTCCGTCGCGAAGTCGGGTGCCGCCCGCTGCTCACCGAAAAGGACCCCGATGAGGCCGAACGAGACCGGCAGGATTCCGACGGCGAGCGCCACCTGCGCCACGATCAGCGCCGTCCACGCTCGGCCGAGCCGCATGCCGGAGCCCCCGATGCCGAGCTGCTGAAGTCCGGCATGCACGCGAGTGCGCGTCGCCGCGAGCGCCGGCACGACCCCCACGATGAGGGCGGCGAGGACGGCGAGCCCGGCGGCGTAGAACACGACGCCGGAAGAGATCTCGAACGTCATCCAGAACGGCACCTGTTCGCCGCCGAATCGCGCGATCAGGGCGTCGAGCTGCACGAGCGCAAAGCGGGCGAACACGATGCCCACCGTCGCCGCCGCCGCCGACAGGACGAGCGCTTCGACGAAGAGCTGCGCGATGATCCGGCCGCGGCTCGCGCCGAGAGCGGTGCGCACGGCGATCTCGCCGGCTCGACTCGCCGTCCGCGCGTACATCAGGATCGCAACGTTCGCGCCGATCAGCACGAGGAGCATGCTGATCAGACCCTGGATGAGGTGGAACGCCGTGCCGCTGCCGCGCACGTCCAGCACGGATAGCGTGTAGGGCATGACCAGAGTCCGGAGTCCCCGGTGCGCGTCGGGGTGCGCGTCGCCAACGCGCTGCGCGATCGTGGTCAATTGCGTCTGCGCATCCTCGAGCGTTGCGCCCGGCGCGAGGCGGCCGAATACCCAGATGACCGGCGCCTCGCCGCGCTCGAAATCCAGCGGATTCAGTCGCAGCGGGGTCCATACACTGTTGTTGATCGGGAAACCGAAGCCCTGCGGCATGACGCCGACGATCGTGTGTTGCGCATCACCGAGCTGCACCGTGCGTCCGATGATGTCCGGGTCGCCCGCGAAACGACGCTGCCACACCGAGTGACCGATCACGACGACCGGCGGAGCTCCGGGAGAGGCGTCGCTCTCGAGCAGATGGCGGCCGAGCAGCGGGCGCACCCGAGCGATCCTGAATCCGGACGGGCTCATCTCCGCGATCCGTACTCCTTCGGGCCGGCCACCGGGTGTGATCAGATTGCGATCGATGGTCCGGTAGGCGCCGAGCTCCTCGACCGCGGACAGCTCCTCGCGCCAGGTCGCGAGGTCGTGCAGATGGGTTCGACGACCGTCGATGTCGGTGCTCGGCGGCTCGATGCTCTCGATCGCGATTACGCGGTCGCCTTCGTCCAGGGGCAGGCTGGGGTCGACCAGGGTGTAGATGATTCCGAACGCAACGGCGCCGAGAGCGACGGCGACGGACATGCCGAGAAGGCCCACGGACGTGAGGCCGGGATGCTTCACGAGCATTCGTAGCGCGAGCCGGACATCGAGCGACATCCCGGTGAGCCAGGAGAGTCCTCGGCCGTCGCGCAGCTCCTCCTTGTGGCGCTCGATCCCGCCGAACGCGACGAGCGCCTGGCGCCGCGCCTCACCCGGATCGAGTCCACGCTCACGCACGAGGCGTGCAGCCTCCATCTCGATGTGCAGCGCGATCTCCTCGTCCATCCGCGCCTCGGCGGAACGGCGGGCGAAGAGGAGGCGCAGGCGCGCACGCGTTCCGTCGAGCCGGCTCATCGCATCGCTCCCGTCGAGCGTGGGCGGAGGTGCGAAATGCCGGACCGCCCGCTCGCCGCTCGACGATGAGACGGCAATCCGCCCCCGACCCTCGCGCCGCCCATCAGCCGGTGCGCAGCACGGCGTCGAGCGCCGTGGCGAATCGGCGCCAACTCTCCAGCTCGTCCCCGAGCGCCCGCCGTCCGCGCGCGGTGAGGCGATAGTAGCGCGCCCGCCGGTTGTTGTCCGTCGTCCCCCAGTCGCTCGTGATCAGGCCCTCCTTCTCCAACCGCTGAAGCGCCGGATACAGCGAGCCCTGGTTCACCTCCAGCACCCCATCGGAGATCTGCTGCACGCGCTGGCTGATGCCCCAGCCGTGCATCGGCGCGAGCGAGAGCGTCTTGAGGACGAGCAGATCGAGCGAGCCGCGCAGGGCGTCCGTCTGCGGGCGTGGCATCACGGTGGCTCCGGGGCGGGCGAGTGTGCGTCGAGGACGAGCCCTAGATGGCGACGTTTCCTGTAGCTGTCAAGAGGAAAGGCGGCCATTGCGCCGGGGCGTGCCCGGTGCGCAACGTTTGCCACGCGATTCCTGCCCTCCGACTCCCGATATGCCTCAGCTCCCGCCTCGTTTACTCGCGCTCGTCGTCGCGCTCGCGGCGGGCTGCATGACGAGTCCCGGCGGCGGTCCTCCCCCGCCGGCGGGCGACGACCCGTTCGTCGTCGTCCTCGGTGTCGCGCAGGATGGCGGCTACCCCCAGGCCGGGACCAAGCCCGGCGATGCGTGGGCTGCCGACCGGCGGAGGCTCGTCTCGAGCCTGGCGATCGTCGATCCGGCTTCCGGCGAACGGTGGCTGATCGAGGCGACGCCCGACTTCCGGGAGCAGCTCCACCTGTTGGATCAGATCGCGCCGGTGGCGGGCGTGCCGGGTCTCGCCGGCATCTTCCTCACGCACGCACACGTGGGCCACTACACCGGCCTCATTCATCTCGGTCACGAGGTGATCGGGGCCGACGGTGTCCCGGTCTACGCGATGCCGCGAATGCACGAATTCCTGAGCACCAATGGCCCGTGGGATCAGCTCGTCCGCTTCCGCAACATCGAGCTGCGACGTCTCGAGGAAGGCACGCCAATCCGGCTCAACGGCCGCATTTCCGTCGTCCCCTTCCGCGTGCCGCACCGCGACGAGTACTCGGAGACAGTCGGCTATCGAATCCAGGGGCCGAGCCGGACGGTCGTATTTCTCCCCGACATCGACAAGTGGGAGCGCTGGGATGAGTGGGGCGTGGGCGTCGACACGGTGGTGGCGGGCGCTGATGTCGCCTACCTGGACGGCACCTTCTACGCGGATGGCGAGGTGCCCGGCCGCGACATGGCGGCGATCCCTCACCCGTTCATCGTGGAAACGATGCGGCGATTCGAGCGCGCTCCGGCGGCGGAGCGGGCCAAGATCAGGTTCATCCACCTGAATCGATCGAATCCCGTGGGGTGGCGGGACTCGGAGGAGCGCCGCGCGGTCGAGCGCGCCGGGTTCCGCGTCGCCGACGCTCTGGAGCGCGTGGAGCTGTAGGGCGCGCCGGCAGCGCTCAGCGTCCCGCGCCCCATGGCGATCCCGCGGGGCACACATGACGGGCCAGGCGCGCGCGGGCGGCTGCGGTTCGCAGCCAACAGCGGACTGTCGGGAAGAGGCCGACGCAAGACGGGGGCGTTACCCGACGACGCCCGAGGCGCTTCATCGCGATGTTATCAGGGTCAGTCGTTCCATCGCATCGCGAACCCGCTGCGCAACTTCGCAAATCGTCTCGCGCGAGGCCGCCATCCGAGGAGACTCACCTCGGTGTTCGTCGAGACCTCGCCGATCGGGCGGGCGGTTCTTCACATCACCGGAGGGCGCCATGTCAGCGACCGCACGCCCCGTCAGCGGGGAACTTCCGTCGAGCAACGACCAGACGGTCCCGGATGCGGACCACCGGTTCGAGCTGGTGCTCTGGCTGCACGACGACTACATGCAGATCGCGGATTTCGCGATCGATGGGGTCTCGCCGGTCGCGATCGACGAGCCGCCGCCACTCGGCAAGGATCGCGGGCCGAATCCCGCGCGCTTGCTGGGCGCGGCGATCGGCGGCTGTCTGGGCGCGAGCCTGCTCTTCTGCCTGCGCAAGGCTCGCGTGGACGTGACCGACCTTCGAACGGTGGTCGAAGGAACGATGGTACGGAACGAGGCCGGACGCCTCCGCATCGGCGAGATCAAGGTGCGACTCGCGCCGGAGATCGCCGAGGCTGACGTTCCGCGGATGACGCGCTGTCTCGAGGTGTTCGAGGACTACTGCGTGGTCACGCAGAGCGTTCGCGAGGGGCTGGAGGTCTCGGTGCAGGTGGCGCCGACGCCACGCGGCACGCGATAGGGCCCGTACCTCGCCCGCGTGGAGGTCGGTCCGATCCGATCGAAGACCGCCTGAGCGCGGATGCGGGGGCGGGGGCAGGGGCGGGGCCGGCGATCGTCAGCATGCGGTCACCTCGGCTCCACCTCGCATTGCAGAGCCTCGACGGCACGCGCCCACTCCGCTTTATCGGCGGCCCTTCGCGCCCGGAAGTTGATGCCCATTGTGCCGAACTTCGCGGCGCTCCC
>CAYLPM010000334.1:0-3374 GCA_964385525.1 uncultured Gemmatimonadaceae bacterium | reverse complement strand
CGCGGATCCTCGCGAGGCAGGCAGGCGATGATCTCGAGGCCCTCGGGCGACTCGGTCGGCAGGTCCTTGAGCGAATGGACGCAGCAGTCCACCTTGCCCCGCGCGAGGGCCTGCTCGAGCTCCTTCGTGAAGAGCCCCTTCGCGCCGATCGCGCTCAGGGGCTCATCCAGCCGCTTGTCGCCGGTCGTCTTGAACACCTTCAGCTCGGCGGTCACGCCGCGCGCGGTGAGCGCGTCGTCCACCAGGCGGGCCTGCCGCAGTGCGAGCTCGGAGCCGCGAGTCCCGATGCGGATGGTGCTCGCGCCTTCGTCCGCGTCCCGGCGAGGACGCGAGGCGCTCCGCCGTGCCCCGGCGACGGATGCGTCGGTCGCTCGGACCTCCCCCTCCCCCTCCCGTCTACGCGCCACGTGTCGCCTCCGCATCGCGGGGCGGCTGCCCCAGCATCGCGGGCGACGTGCTCGCGGCGATCGCGTCCACCAGGCCCTGGATCGTCGACTCGCTCGCCTCGACGAGTACGTCCATCCCCGCCGCGCGCGCCGCCTCGGTCGTGATCGGACCGATGCTCGCGGCCATCGCGCGCGTGGCCACCGAGCGGCCGACGGCATCCTGAAACGCGCGCACCGCGGACGCCGAGGTGAATGTCACGAGATCCACCGTGCCATCCTCCAGCGCGCGCGCGATCGCCGCCGCACCCTCGCCATCCGGTACGGAGCGGTAGAGCGGCACCACGTCGACGGATGCGCCCAGCTCGATGAGCCCGCGCGCCAGCACATCGCGGGCGCCCTCGGCAGCCGCATACAGCACGCGCGCGCCGCGCACATCACCGCGCGCCCCCACCGCCTCCAGCACTCCTTCGGCGACGAAGCGCTCCGGCACGACGTCGGGCGCGAGCCCGCGCTCGAGCAGCGCCTCGGCCGTCGCCGGGCCGACGACGCACAGCTTCGTCCCGGCGAGCGCGCGCGCATCGAGTCCCTCGGCGCGCATGGCCTCCCAGAGCACCTGCACGGCGTTCTGGCTCGTGAGCGCGATCCACTGATAGCGCTCGCGGGCGAGGAGCGCCGTGCGGATCAGCGCATCGTCGAGCAGCTCGATGCGCGTCGCCGGCATCTCCAGCACTTCGGCGCCAAGGACGCGCAGGCGGTCGGTGAGCGCGCTCGCCTGCACGGACGCGCGGGTGACGACGACGCGCTTGCCGAACAGCGGTCGCCGGTCGAACCACGCGATGCGCTCACGCAACGCGGCCACCGCCCCGATCACGGTTATCACCGGTGCCGCCAACCCTGCCTCGCGCGCGCGGTCGGCCAGCGTCGTGACGGTCGCGACGACGGTGCGCTGCCGGGCATACGTGCCCCACTCGATCGCCGCCGCCGGCGTGTCCGCCGGCATCCCGGCGCGAGTGAGGGCGTCCGCGATGGTGGGCAGGGTCCGCACGCCCATGTAGAGCACGATCGTCCCGCCGGCACGGGCCAGCACACCCCAATCCACCTGCGTGTCCGTCTTCGTCGGATCCTCGTGCCCCGTGACGAACGTGACCGACGTCGCGACGCCGCGATGGGTGACCGGAATGCCGGCGTACGCCGGGGCCGCGATCCCCGCGGTCACACCGGGCACGACCTCGAAGGCAATGCCCGCATCGGCGAGCGCCAGCGCTTCCTCGCTGCCGCGCCCGAACACGAACGGGTCGCCGCCTTTCAGCCGGACGACCCGCTTGCCCTCGCGCCCCAATCGTACGAGCAGCTCGTTGATCTCCTCCTGTCTGGCGGACGCGACCGCCCCTTCACCACCGCGCTTGCCGACGTCGTACAGCGTCGGCCCGCCGCCGGCCGCCCCTCGTCCGATCCTCGCAACCAGCACCGGATTCGCCAGCGCATCGTGCACGATCGCATCACACCCGTCGAGCAGTTCGCGCCCCCGCACCGTCAGCAGCCCCGGATCTCCGGGGCCGGCGCCGACGAGATAGACGATTCCGGGATCCATGACCGGAAGATGGGGACGCGTGGACAGCGCGGCAACGTGCCGGAGCGCTCGCGCCGCCGTATCGGCGAGCGTCGGCGCGTCGCGCGGCGCTGCCGACTCCTACTCGTCGATGATCGTGAAGAGATGCTCCAGCCTCGTCAGCAACAGCAGCTGCCGGATGTGCTTCGGCACGTTGACGAGCTGCAACGACACGTCGACGTCCTCGGAGCGCTTCTGCATCTGCACCAGCAGACCGAGTCCACTGGCATCGAGCTCCTCCGTCGGACCGAGGTCGATGGTGAGCACGGCGACGCCATTCCTGGCACCCTGATCGATGAAGCCGAGCGCGGCCTTGCGGAACTGCTCCCGGTTCGCGGCAGTGATACGCGGCGGAGCGACGAAAGTATCGGATTGGGCGCTGGACATCGGCGGATCCTCCTGGTGCCTCCCGTCGTCGGGTGCACCGTTGAATCCGTAGCGGGATGAGCCGCGCCGAGTGCCGCCATGCGGCAGAAACAGGACGACGCCCTCGAACCGGACCGCGAGTATCCGCGGTCTCGCCCACCGGTGCGGACACCGATGAACGATTGGCTTTCAGGCGTCGATCTCCTCACCTTCGGCAACCGGACGATCTCTCGGACGATCCCTCGAGATTCCTGGCTTTGCGGCCCCGCCTCGCGACGGGTGTGCTATTATCGGGTGACCAACAGCCGTTCTATTGTGCCCTCCACTAGGGCGAACACCGTGCCAGCCGCGGGCACGCGCGGGCCTGTTGCAAATCAAGGACTTGCGACCCCTCACCGGATGCCGTCCAGAAACGCGACGCTGCGTCCCGCCTCGACACTGGCGAATCGCGCGGCCGGGTTGCCGATCCGTCCCCGGCAAGACAGTATCGTTCGACCGATGCGGCTGGCTGGTTGCTCACGTGCGCATGGAGTGAGTCCCCTCGACGGCAGGGCGTATCCGGTTGGTGGACGCACTCGGCATCATTCCCCGCTTCCTCCTTTCCTCACGCTGCCCAATGCCCGACATCGACGTTCTGCTCCAGGAAAACCGCAGGTTCCCACCCGACCCTGCGTTTCGACGCGCCGCCAACGTCTCCAGCAGGGAGTTGTACGACCTCGCCGCGCGCGACCCGGAGCAGTTCTGGGCCGGCATGGCGGGAGAGCTCGAGTGGTTCCGCCATTGGGATCGCGTTCTGGACTGGACTCCGCCGCGCGCGAAATGGTTCGTCGGCGGACAGCTGAACGTCTCCGTCAACTGCGTGGACCGGCATGTCCGCGGATGGCGGCGCAACAAGGCGGCGCTCGTGTGGGAAGGCGAGCCGGGTGACCGGCGCACGCTCACCTACTGGGATCTCTACGTCGAGGTCACGAAGTTCGCGAACGTGCTGAAGTCGCTCGGCGTGCGGCGCGGCG
>CAYLPM010000333.1:0-2419 GCA_964385525.1 uncultured Gemmatimonadaceae bacterium | reverse complement strand
TTGGACCCGCCGAACGGCAGATTGACGACTGCGCACTTCCACGTCATCCACGCGGCGAGCGCCTTCACCTCCTCGAGCGTCACCTGCATGTCGAACCGGATTCCGCCCTTCGCGGGGCCGCGCGAGGTGTTGTAGAGGACGCGGTAGCCCGTGTAGACCTCCACCTCTCCGCTGTCCATCAGCACGGGCACGGAGACGATGATTTGCTTCTCGGGGTGCCGCAACACCTTGTAGAGGCCGGGCTCGAGGTCCAGCAGCTCGGCGGCGCGGTCGAAGCGGGACATCATCGCCTCGAACGGATTCTCCTCGTTCAGAAAGCGGTCCTTGTCGGGACGGACGATCTTGTCGGTCGGCAATCGGAGGTCAGTGCTCATGAGAGCGGTCGACTTGGCGCGGGGATGCGGCAATATGACGGTGCGCGGCGCGGGCCTGAACGATGCTCCCGATCAGCACGGCGAGTGCCTCATCGCCGCGCTCGACCACCACGCGCTGTGAAACATACCAAAAGGACGGCCCTTGGCGAGGCCAGCGCGGGGCGAGCTTCACCGCGTCCTTGAGCGTACCGACGATCAGATCCATGCGCGCCCCTCGCCTGGCCAGCGACAGCGCCTCGGCATCCGTGAAAGCGTGGTGATCGGGAAAGGTGGCCGTCTCCACGCGCGCGCCCAGCGCCTCGAGCTGCGCGATGAACGCCTCCGGGTCGCCGATCGCTGCGACGGCGAGGACGCGAGCTCCGGCGAGCGTGTCGAGCCCCTGCGCCACATCGTCCCCCAGCCGGCGGAGGTCGCTCGGCAGAAGCGCGACCACGCCCACCGGCACCCCTGCCACGCGCCCTTCGACCTCCTTCGCGACCCACGCCGCCCGATCGGCTCCGATGGACTTTCGCGTGACGAGCGCCATCGAGGCGCGCGACAGCGCGCTTAGTGGCTCGCGCCACGGTCCCGCGGGAAGCAGCGGCGTAGATCCCGTCCATCGCTCGGCGCTCAACAGAACGAGATCGACGTCCCGTCGGGCACGGCGATGCTGGAAGGCATCATCGAGCACCACCAGATCGGCCCCCTGTGCACGCGCTCGCTCCACGGCCTCGACCCGGTCCGCACCGACCACCACAGGGATGCCCGGCGTGAGAAGCTGGTGCACGAAAGGCTCGTCCTGCCCGTAGCCGCGCATCACGACGGCCGGGGCCGCACCGATGTCGCGCGCTCGACCGGCCACCCAGGCCGCGATCGGCGTCTTGCCGGTCCCGCCCACGCTCAGGTTGCCGATGCTGATCGAGGGAAGCGACAACGGACGGCTCCGCAGCGCGCCGGAATCGTACATCGCGTTTCGCGCTCGGACGATCGCGCCAAAGATCGCGGACGCGGGACGCAGCGCTAGCCGGGCCGCTCGCGCGGCGCCGCCCTCGCCTCTCCAGATCCTTTCGACCAGGGCGGACTCAGCCATTGGCCGCATCGACCGTCTCGGCGAGCAATCGCTGGAACCTCGGGACCTCGTTCACGGCATCCCGCGCCGAGGCGGTGGCGACCACGGTGGGCTCGCCGTACGCCATCGTGATCCTGGCGAACGGCTTCGGGATCAGGAACCGGTCCCAGCTCCGAAGTCGCCATGCCCGGCTCGCAGCTGCCGCGACGGGCAGAATCGGACACCCGCTTCGTTGCGACGCAACGACTGTCCCGGGCGCGAAGCTCCCAGCCGGCCCGCGGGGCCCGTCGGGTGTGAAGGCAACGGGGTGCCCATCCTCGAGCTCGTGGATCACGCCGAGGAGCGCGCGCGCCGCGCCGCGCGTGGTGGACCCCCGCACGGTACCATATCCGAGACGTTCGGCGACCTGCGCGATGATCTCACCGTCGCGGTGCTCACTGATCACGATCGAGACGCCCTGCGCGCGATGGTACCAGAGCAGCGGCAGCAGATGGCCGTGTGGCAGCGCGTAGATGAAGGCCCTTTCGGCACGCAGGCATCGTTCACGAAACTCGCCGCGCCGGACCTCGAGCCGCCAGGTGATCGCCAGCGCGCGCAGCATCAGGACGCCGAGCGTGACCGTCCACCGCAGGCGCCAGCCCCCGACGCCTTTCCGGGGGGCATCATCCCTCACGCGTTGCCGCGCGGCGTCATCGCTCACCTGTGGAGCTCCAACGCCATCTCGGCCACGCGCGAGGCCGCGCCCGCGGTGCCCAGTCGCGCGCGGACGCGGCCGAGTCCCTCGAGCATTCGCCGGCGGTCCGGCGTGTCGTCGAGCAGCGGGAGCAGCGCATCAGCGACCGCGGACGGTCGCAGTGCATCCTGGACGAATTCCGGCGCGACCTCCGAGCCCGCCACGACGTTCACGAGGCCGATGTGCGGGATCTTCACCAGCCGCTTCGCGATCGCGTACGTCCATCGGCTGGTGCGATACGCCACCACCAGCGGACAGCCGGCG
>CAYLPM010000332.1:0-2823 GCA_964385525.1 uncultured Gemmatimonadaceae bacterium | reverse complement strand
CCTCGAGGGTGAGCCGACGGTCGGTGTCGTGCTGGGCGACCGGTATCTGTACGTGGCATCGAGCGCCTGGCCGTTCTGGACCGCCGATGGCACGCGGCGAGCGAGCGCCGGCGCGCTGCCGCCGGTGATCGTGCGAGAGCTCCGACTGCCGCAATGACGGAGGGGGTCGGGCCGACGTGGATCGTGCTCGGGACCGGCATCTTACTGGCCGGCCGCCCTTGCCGAAGTCCGCCTCGATTGCGCATCCTCAGAGGCCATGAAAGCTTCGCTTCCTCGTCCGACCGTCCTCGTGCTTCTGACCGTGGTGCTCGCGGCAGCCTGCAGCGGCACTCCTCGGACGACCCAGGACGGACCCAGCCCGGCCGCCGACTCGCTCGCCGACATCGAAGCGCTGTATCTGGCGCGGATGGACAGCGCCCGCGCGCGCTTCACGGAGGCCGACGTCCGATTCATGACGTCGATGATCGGCCACCATGCGCAGGCCCTCGTGATGGCGCGTCTGGCCCCGACCCACGGCGCCAGTCCGTCCCTTCAGACGCTGGCCGCGCGCATCATCAATGCGCAACGGGACGAGATCGCGAGCATGCAGCAATGGCTCCGCGATCGCGGCCAGCCCGTCCCCGAGGTCCACTTCGACGGACCGACGCTCATGATTCACGGCGCCGATCACGCCATGCACGCGCCCGGGATGCTGACGCCCGAGCAGATGCAGGAGCTCGAGCGCGCGCGAGGTCCGGAGTTCGATCGACTCTTCCTGACGTACATGATCCAGCACCACCGCGGCGCCGTCGCGATGGTCCTCGAGCTTTTCGCCACCGACGGCGCCGGACAGGACGAGGAGGTGTTCAAGTTCGCCTCCGACGTCCAGGTAGATCAGATCACCGAGATCAAGCGCATGGAGCTCATGCTCGAGTCGTTGGCCGGCTCGGACCGGACGCCGTGAGCCTCACGGCGTTCAGGCGGCCGCACCCCCTCACCGTTCTCGCACAGGAACCCGTCATGGCATCCGTCGCTCTGCTTCGCCGCTCACTCGCCTGGGCGTCCATCGCCCGGCTGTGGTCGCTCGCGCTCGCCGCCGGAGTACTCGGCGCCGGTGCGTGCGCGACGTCCCCTACCGCAACGGACCCGGCCCCCGCTCCGCGCGCGGCCGCCATGTCGACCGAAGCGCCGAGCCCCGATCCGCGCGTCGGGCTGCGCGCCGGCTTCATGGATGCCGAAGAGGCGATCTGGAACCTGCGCAAGCTGTCGTCGACGCCGCCGCCGCGCGAATTCGTCGGGGTCACCAACTCCGACCTCGCGTTCAGGGGCAACTACGCGTTCCAGGGTAATTACAACGGATACCAGGTGTGGGACATCTCCGATCCCGCCCGCCCCACGCTCGCGAAGGGGTATGTCTGCCCGGCCTCGCAAAGCGACGTGTCCGTCTACAAGCATCTGCTGTTCGTCTCGGGCGAGGGGCTCACGGGCCGGCTCGATTGCGGGGCGCAAGGCGTGCGCGAAGCCGTGAGTCATGACCGGTTGCGCGGCATCCGCATCTTCGACATCAGCGATCTGCAGAATCCGCGCAACGTCGGCAACGTGCAGACGTGTCGCGGGTCGCACACGCACACCGTGCTCGCGGACCCTCGCGACACCGCCAACGTCTACATCTACGTCTCGGGCTCGTCCGGCGTGCGCTCGGCGGAGGAGCTTCCCGGCTGCGTGCGCGAGTCGCCGGAAGAGGACCCCAACAGCGCGCTGTTCCGGATCGAGGTGATCCGGGTGCCGGTCGCGAATCCCGAGCGGGCGGCCATCGTGAGCTCGCCGCGCATCTTCACGGGCCTCGTGGCGCCTCCGCGGCACGGACTGTCGCCGGCGGACATCGCCGAGCTCGAGGCAGCACGCCGGCGCGGCGCGTTGATCCTGGACGTCGACGGTCAGCCGCGGCGGCTGCCGGGGCGGATGGCGTCGACGATGCTCGACAGCATCGTGCGCGCGCGCGGCGGGAGCGGCGAGCCGACGGCCGCCGACAGCGCGGCGCTCCGCGCGCAATTGCCCGCGATCGCCGCCCGGATCGAGGCCGCCGAGCGAGTCGAGCGCTCGGCCGCAGCGACCGAAGACCCGCGGCCCGGGCCGACGCAGTGTCACGACATCACCGTTTATCCCGCGATCGGGTTCGCGGGCGGCGCCTGCGGCGGCTACGGCCTGTTGCTCGACATCAGCAACCCGGCCAACCCGGTCCGCATCGATGCCGTCGCCGACTCCAACTTCTCCTACTGGCATGCGGCAACGGTCAACAACGATGGGACCAAGGTGCTGTTCACGGACGAGTGGGGCGGCGGCAGCCAGCCGAAGTGTCGCGTCGGCGACCCGACGGAGTGGGGTGCGAACGCGATCTTCACGCTGCAGAACCGACGGATGCAGTTCCGCAGCTACTGGAAGCTGCCGGCGCCGCAGACCTCGCTCGAGAACTGTGTGGCGCACAACGGCTCGCTGATCCCGATCCCCGGTCGCGATGTGATGGTGCAGGGATGGTATCAGGGCGGGATCTCGATCTTCGACTGGACGGATCCGGACAACGCGTTCGAGATCGCGTTCCACGACCGCGGCCCGCTGGATCCGGACCGGATGCGGAGCGCCGGCAGCTGGTCGGTCTACTGGTACAACGGCGTGATCGTGAGCTCCGAGATCGCGCGCGGGCTCGACATCTTCGAGCTGCAGCCGAGCGGGTTCATCTCGCAGAACGAGATCGACGCGGCGAGGACGGTGCGGCTCGACTACCTGAACGCGCAGGGGCAGCCGCAGTTCCAGTGGCCGGCGACGTTCGCGCTGGCGCGGGCATAC
>CAYLPM010000331.1:0-3019 GCA_964385525.1 uncultured Gemmatimonadaceae bacterium | reverse complement strand
TCGAGCACGTCGAGCATCGCGCGATGGCATACGTCACCGTGCCTGCCGGCACGCCGCTCTCGATCGACATCCCGCCGGGTGCGCGCCTCGACGTGAACCCGGCGCGGCCCCTGGCGCTGCGGCATCGGTCGCGCGCGGCCTACTACTCCGACTATCTCCTCGTGCCGCAGCCGGCCGGCGAGCAATCGCTGCTCGATGGTGCGCTAGTCGCGACGAACGCCGGTCGCACCAGGATCGTGTACTGGGGCTTCGAGCCGCGGGATGTCGTGCGCTCCCCGTGGAACCAGACGCTCACCGCACTCCTGCTTCGCAACAGCCTGGCGTGGGCGGCGCGCGTTCCACTGGGCGAGGTCGAACCGTGGCCGAACGGCTGGCGGGCCGCCGCGGTGCTAGCGCAGGATGTGGAAAGTCGCTTCGAGTATGCGCGCCATGCGCTCGACTCGCTGCGCGCCGCGGGCGTGCGCTCCACCTTCTTCCTGACATCGGATCTCGCGCTGAGACGCCGGGGCCTGACCCGGGACATCGCCGCATGGGGCGAGGTGGCGACGCACAGCGAGAATCACGAGCCGCTCGCGGGGCTGGCGAAGGAGGCGCAGCGCGCGCGGCTCGAGCGCACGCGCGCCGACCTGGAGCGACTGATCGGTAAGCCCGTCCGCGGAATGCGTCCGCCACGCGAGGAGTTCGACCACGCGACGATGGCGGCGTGGCTGGAGGCGGGTGGCCGCTATCTCTTCGGCGCCAACGACTCGCGCGCCGCCGCGCCCGAGCTCTTCGCGATCGACGGCGACACGCTCGTCCTGTTCGGCCGTGTGTCGCACGATGACTTCAGCGCCATCGGGCTTCGCGGAATGCGCGATCCGTCCGAGCTGGCCAATGTCCTGCTCGCCGACTTCGGCAAGGTGCGCGCACTCGGCGGGCTGTACCTGCTCAGCTACCATTCGCAGCTCATGTCGCGCGCGGAGCTGGTGCCATCGCTCGCGCGCCTGGCGCGCGCCATCGCTGCCGACGACGAAGTGTGGCTCACGACGGCGGGTGAGGTCGCCGCGTGGTGGCGGGCACGGGCGGGCGTGGAGGTCGCCGTCCGGGCACGCTCGTCCGACGCACTCGTGGTCACGATACGAAATCGCGGGAGCGAGACGGTGGACGGCGCGACGATCCGGGTCGTGCTCGGCGGCGCGCGGCGGGTCGTTCGCGCGGATGTGCCGCTATTGCGCGCGGAGCCCGGCGCGGTGCGGTTCAGCGCACCGTCGCTGCGTCCGGGCACGACGACCGAGGTCGACCTCGTCATGGCGCCGGCCGGCTGAGGGCGCGGTTCGCTGGACAGTGGCTCTCACGTCGCGAATGTTATCCGTGGGTTCGCCCCCGAGTCGCGTCGAGAACCGGCAGCCGGGTGGTGCTCCTGGAGAGCCCGAGCTCGCTCGCGACGCGTTCATGGAACGCCTGCCGCCGGTCATCGATTCGCTTCGCGATCGGCCCTCGCTGGGCGAATCCACGTTTCTGCGGAACTTTCAACCTATGACCATGCTCCGACGACTCGGTCTCGCGACGACCGCGGTGTTGCTCCTCGCGTGCGCCACGTCGCCCTCCGCCACCATCGCCACCACCACGTTCGAGCCGAGCCTCGGCATCGACACGACCGTGATGACGCCACTCCGCGGCGGACTCTGGTATCGCGACCTCGAGCCTGGCACGGGCGCGGAGGCGACGCGAGGCCGCACCGTCGCGGTCTACTACACAGGCCTCTTTGCCAGCGGCAGCGAGTTCGAAGCCACGCAGCGGCCCGACGAGCCCGTGCGGTTCCGCCTCGGCTCCGGCGAGGTGATCGCCGGATGGGACCGCGGCATCGCCGGCATGCGCGTGGGCGGACGGCGGCAGCTCGTGATCCCGCCGGCACTCGCCTACGGCTCCCGCGGCACCGATCGCATCCCCCCGAACGCCGTGCTGGTGTTCACGATCGAGCTTGTGGAGGTGCGCTGAACGGCGCGGCGTCCGGCACTACTTGACACGCGGGCGTTTGGCACGATAGAATTAGCCATATGACACACCCTGCCGAGCATCGTACCTCCGACCTCGCCGAGCTGCGCGCCCGCATCGCGGCCGGCGCGACGCAGGGGCATTACTACCTCGCGCTGCTCGGCCTCCGCGTCTACGAGCCCCTCCGCGTCTACGCCTCCGTGCGCAAGGGCTTCTCCTATGCGGCGTTCGAGCGGCTCCAGCGGAACACGGGACTCGCCGCCCGGGCGCTCGCCGAGTTCGCGCAGATTCCGCCGCGCACCCTGGCCCGGCGCCGCGAGGAGCGGCGCCTCGATCCCGAGGAGTCGGATCGGCTGGCGCGGGTCGCCCGCGTGTTCGGGCACGCACTTGCGTTGTTCGAGGGTGACGTCGACGCCGCGCGCCAGTGGCTCACGGTGCCGCAGCTCGCGCTCGGCGACAACGTGCCGCTCGAGCTCGCGCGCACCGAGGTCGGCGCGGACGAGGTCGAGCACCTGATCGGCCGGCTCGAGTACGGCATCCCCGCCTGAGCGATCGCTTGGCGATCGCATGGCGCCTCGTCAAGACGCGGTTCCTCGATGACGTCCTCGGCGGTGAGGGCGCGCGCATGCACGGCGCACGATGGAACAGCCCCGGGATCGCCGTCGCCTACGCGGCCGACAGTCCCGCGCTCGCGGTGCTCGAGGTGTTGGCCCATCTGCAGTCCATACGACATCTCGATGCGTACTCGATGGCGAGCATCGAAATACCCGCCGAGCTCATCGAGACGCTGGACCCCGCCATGCTGCCGGCGACCTGGGCCGCGGCGCCGCCGCCGCCCGCCGCCCCGGCGGTCGGCGATGCCTGGGCGGCGAGTCTTCGCTCGGCGGTGCTGCGCGTGCCGAGCGCGATCGTGCCGCACTCGCACATCTACCTCATCACTCCCGCGCACGGGGCAGCGCCTCAGATCGTCGGTGGCGCCACCGAGCCGTTTCACGTGGATCCGCGCCTCATCATGTAGCGGTCCCGAGGCCAGTCGCCCTTTCAC
>CAYLPM010000330.1:0-3307 GCA_964385525.1 uncultured Gemmatimonadaceae bacterium | reverse complement strand
CGCGCCGGCCATCGCAGCGCGCGCGCGCCGCGCTCTGCGAGCAGCGTCGCGGCGGCGATCAACGTCGCGACGATCGTGGCGTACAACATCCACACGGCGATCATGTCGAACCTCCGGAGTGAGCGAGCATGGCGCTCACCGATTGATCGAGAACCGAACGGGGAACTGCACCCACATCCACGCCGCGATCATCGGTCGTCCTCCCTCGAGCGCTCCTCGTCGAACCGGATGCGTCGCACGCCGTGCATCCGATCGTCAGTGTCCACGCGAAGGCGAACCAGATACGCGACGTCCCACTCGTCCTGCTCGGTGCCCCAGACGCCGTGCATCGAGGCCTCCTCGACGGTGAAGCCGGCCGGGACCTGCACCTGGAATTGCACGCGGCCATCCGGATCGAGCACGAGCCAGGTCGCGCGTTCCGCTCCGGCCATCTGCTCCAGCCAAACGGTCCCGTCGATCCCGACGACGAGCCGGCCAACCGGTGCGAAATGCCGGGGCAGCGACAGCCCACGCTCCACCAGACTCTCGGCGGAAGCGCGTGGCACGCTGCCCAGTCGCCGAGCCTCGTCGATCTGCCGGCGCGATTTCTCCACACCGACGGCGATCAGGCTGTCGCGCACCGAGGCGGGGATCACCCGCGCATCGAACCGCAGCGAGCGACGCCAGCGCTCGGTCCCGCGAGGCGAGACCAGCCGCAGGTCCACGACACCGGGCGCGGCATCGGACCACTCGGCGATCGCGATGCCCGAACCGTTCGACGCCACCGCCACGAGCGGAGGCGTGGGGATCGGGGCGAACGTCCAGACGCCGACCGACGGAATGAACATCCCTCGCGGCGTCGGCATGAAGGCGATCGTGTCCCGCGTGCGCATGTCCGGCGTCCCGAGCATCACGGGGAGATGGATCGGCTCGTCGACTCCCAGCACCGGCGACGGCGGCTCGATCAGTGCGCGTCCATCGCGCAACAGCGCGGACACCCCGGCCGGGCCGCCGAACGCATGACCGTAGTCGACCGGCATCGCCGACGTCGCGATGTGGGTTCCATTCGTGAGAAACCTGGAGACGCGCGGCGTCGGCCAGTTGATGACCCACAGCGTGTCGCCGAGCAGGCCATGACCGGCGGCCACCTGAAACTCCCCGGGGCCTTCTCCCTTGCGCCCGATCGTGCGAACGAACCGACCGTCCGGATCGAATACCGATACGGCGCCATCGTTCGGCAGGCGGGCGTAGATGTAGCCGTCGACGTCCACGACGAGGCGTGGCGGCTGGGCGAAGGCATACGCGGCCGCAGCGTTCACTCCACCCAGCCGAAACACGGGGGTGGCCTGTCGCTCGGCCACCTGTCGTGCATCGGCCGCCGTGCATGGAACGCACAAGGCGATCGCTGTCGCCGCGACCGCGAGGGGTCCGCGCGAAACCCATTCGCCGATCACGACTCGTCCTCCTTCAGCCGCTCCTCGAGGAGCTGCTGCATGCGGCGCAGCTCCTCCTCACTCAGCCGCGAGTCGCCCACGAGGTGCGTGAGCAGCAACGCCGGCGAACCGCGGAACAGCTTGTCGACCAAGCGCGACAGCGCGCTCGTCCCCGCCGCCTGCCGCTCCACGAGCGGGTAGTACCGGTACGCCTTCCCCCCTCCCTCGTGGGCGACGCGACCCTTCTCCTCGAGCGTGCGCAGGACGGTCAGCACCGTGGTGTACGCGAGCCGGTCCTCGAGCGCATCCCGCACCTCGGCGACGGTCGCCGTGCCTCGCTCCCAGAGGACGGCCATCACATCCAGCTCACGATCGGTGAAGGAGATCTCCATTGGACTCGTCTACTAATGCGTTAGTAGCATGATGGGGAGTGTCCTACCGGTTGTCAACTACTTTCTTAGTTGATCAGGCCGGCGCCGGCAGGTGGGGGTCCCTTCACGTCCCCGCGCCTCCCCAACTACGTCACATCGCGTACAGACGTCACTCGAGAACGGCTGCATCGTGACTCGCCACCCTCTTCACGGCCTACACCCGGAGGCACCCGATGCTGCGTGCTCGTGATTCGATCCTCGCCTTCGCCGGCACCACGCTGCTGGTCTCGGTACTCGGGGCGTGCGTGGTGCGGCGAGTCCGTGTCGAGCCGATCGACCGGCAGGTCGACTCGGTCCAGGTCCGCACGCCGGTCAAGGCACACCTCCTCGATGGATCCACGATCCTCTATAGAAGCGGCGTACTCGTGCTGCGCGACACCGTGCGCGGGGCGGGCGAAAGATTCCCGATCGCGGGCATGGCGGAATCGGTATTCGCCGTACCGCTCGACAGCATCGCCGCGATGGAGAGCTTCACGGGGGAGGTGGACGCCGTCGCGACCACCATCGGATCGGTGGCCATCGCCGGCATGAGCGTAGCCGCAGTCGCCGCGCTCGCCGTGGCCGCCTTCGGCTCGTGCCCGACCATCTACTCCGACAGCGCCGGCGTGCTGCTGCTCGAGGCCGAGGCATTCTCGTACAGCATCGCGCCCCTCTTCGAGCGGCGCGACGTCGATCCGCTGCGGACGCTGCCGCGCGCCGACGGTACGGTCGACCTCGAAATCCGCAACGAAGCACTCGAAACGCACTACATCAACCATCTCGAGCTGCTGGACGTGGTGCACGGTCGCAACGAGATCGTGGTACCGGATGGCGGGTACGGCCTCGTCGCCCTGAGCCGCATGATGACGCCGACGCGGGTGCGCGACCGCACGGGACGGGACCTATCCGCTCTCACGCAGGCGGCGATGGCAGGCGGGGCACCCGAAGTGTTCCGCACCGTTGACGGTGTACTCGACGCAGCGACCGTCAACGACTTCGAGGACTGGATCGACGTCGAGCTTCCCACGCCTCGCGGTGTCGACAGCGTGGCCGTCCAGCTCGATCTGCGAAACAGTCTCCTCAACACCGTGCTGCTCTACGAGACGATGCTTGGCTCGGCGGGCGCGGGGGCGATCGACTGGATCGGCCGCGATCTCGCCACCATCGGCCCGGCGGTGGAGCTCGGACGCTGGTACCACTCGCGCATGGGGATGCGCCTCGCCGTCTGGCGCGACGGCCGATACGAGCAGGTCGCCACGATCCCAGACGCGGGGCCGATCGCGTGGCGCAGGGTCGCGGCGGTGCTTCCTGTGCCCGCGGGCGACACGCTTCGCATCCGGCTCTCGTTCGTCGCCGACCAGTGGCGCATCCGCGGTCTCGCGATCGCCGCCGGTGTACGGCGCATCGAGCCGGGGCTCGTCCCGATCGCCGACGTGCTCGATGCATCCGGGGCACCCGATGTCGACGCGCGGCACGCCGTCCGCG
>CAYLPM010000329.1:0-6325 GCA_964385525.1 uncultured Gemmatimonadaceae bacterium | reverse complement strand
GTCGCGGGTCTCGACGCGCACGTCACCTGGACCATATAGGATTGTCGCTCGCAACGCTTTACTCCTCGTTATTCGTTCGTGGGTTGATACGAAGGTCTGCAAGGGAAGGGGAGACCCCACACTCCCTAATCCTTATAGGGATCGAACTCATTACTCCCGGCCATCACGACGATGAGCGGTCGCAGCGTGTGCAGCACCTCGACCGTTCCCTCCTGTGCGGCGAGCACGTCCGGCAGCCTCCGGTAGACGTGCGGGCTCTCGTCGAGCCCACCGCCGCGCAGGACCACGCCCTTCTCACGCACCCACGCCTCCATCATCTCCGGGGTCACGCGACCCGGCGACGTCACCCGGCCCGTCTTCCGGTTGCGCTTTCCCGCCGCCTGGGTGCGCGACATCACGCGACCCGCGCCGTGCACGGTGCTGAACAACGCCTCCCGCTGCGCCGACGTCACCGCCGGCGAGGCCGCATCCGACGTCGTTCCCCGCACGATCACCGCGTCGTCGCCCATCGAGCCCCCGATGAATCCCCTCTGCCCCGGGAACGCCGGCGTCGCTCCCTTGCGGATCACCACCACGTCCTCGCCCGCATGCTTCTCCTTCCACGCGAAGTTGTGGTGGTTGTGCACGATCTCCAGTTCCGTACCGCCGAGGAGGGACACGACCTTGCGCGCCACCCATTCGCGGCCCGCGTAGGCGTATTGACCCGCGAGATTCATGAGATGCCAGTAGTCGTGACCGATTGGTTGCGCGAGGTCGAGCAGCACCTCGTGTTCGGGCGCCCGCTCGCCCCACGACTTCCCCTGCCCCAGCGCGAGAAACGCCGAGGCGACCGTGTGGCCGAACCCGCGTGAGCCGAAGTGCACGCCGATCCAGATGGCGCCCGTCTCGTCGGCGAAGACGTCCACGTAGTGGTTGCCGCTGCCGACCGTTCCGAGCTGTTGGCGCGCCTTCACGTGCAGAGCCTGCCGATGCTTCGGCGGAACGGCGCTCCACGCCGGATCCTGGAACAGCGGATGATCGACCGGGGCGTCGTCCGCGCGGTTTCTTCGCCCCAGACCGAAGCTGACCGTGTCCGCGATGTCATCCGCGATGCCGGCCAGCGTCGCGCGGACGTCCTCGGGCGTCCGGCCGAGCGCTTCCAGCGTCAGGTCGGTCCGGATGGCGGCGTTGCCGCAGGCGATGTCGAAGCCGACGCCCACGACCGAGACCTGATCGCGGTACGCCGCCACGCCGCCGATTGGCATGACGTAGCCGACGTGCCCGTCCGCCATGAGCGCCGCATCCAAGGCGCGCGCGCGGACGTGCTGGAACTGGAGGATGGTCTGTTCGTCGTGCTGACCGAAGATCTTCATGGACACACTGGTGCTGAAGGGTCGCAACCGCTGGACGGATCTTGCGGCGTGCGATGGCGGGATGAACGGCCAGGGTGCCTGACGGAGCGCACGCAGACTTGTTGCGCCTCCCCGAGTTGACCACCTTGTAGCACCTTCGGTGCCCTCCGCCAGGGGTTCCGGCGCAGCGATCCGCCGGCCTCGGAACGAACGACTCGATCGGTCGGCAGCCTCGTCCCACTGCGCGGCATCCACCATGTCATACGTCATGCGCCTTCGCACACTCGAAAACCGGGTCTTCATCGCCCTGGTGCTCGCCGTCACGGTGGTCTTCCTCTGGATGGTGCGCGCCTTTCTGCTGCCGGTGTTCTGGGCCGCGGTCTTCGCCGTGCTCTTTCATCCCCTGCACCGGCGCGTGCTCAAGAGCGTCGGCGGACGTCGCGACCTCGCCGCGCTGTTGACGACTCTCTCGGTGGTGGTGTTCGTCGTCGTGCCCTTCTCTCTGCTCGTGGGCGCTCTCACGCGGCAGGCGGTGCGGCTCTATCAGCGCATCGCAACCGGCGAGATCGATCTCAATGCGCCGATCGCGTTCTTCGAGCGGTCGCTGCCGGCCGTCGCCGACATTCTCGCGCGCTACGGCATCGAGGTCGAGCAACTGCGAGGAATGACCCAGAATGCGGTGGGCCGCGTGACCGAGTTCATCGCCGGGCAGGCCCTCGCGATCGGCCAGAACGCGCTCACCGTGACAGTGCTGTTCGGCCTGATGCTCTACCTGCTCTACTTCTTCTTTCGCGACGGGACGCGCATCATCGACAGCCTCGTGCGCGCCATCCCGATGGGGGACGAACGGGAGCGGCGCCTGATGGTGAAGTTCGCGGAAGTGTCTCGGGCGACAGTGAAGGGTACGCTCGTGGTCGCCACCGTGCAGGGAGCGATCGGCGGCATTCTGTTCGCGTCGGTCGGCATCGAGGCCGCGCTCTTCTGGGGCGTAGTGATGGGCGTCCTCTCGCTCCTCCCGGCGGTGGGGGCCTCGCTCGTCTGGGTCCCGGCGGCGATCGTGCTGATCGTCAAGGGCCAGATCTGGCAGGCGCTGGTCGTCATCGCCGGCGGTTCGATCGTCATCGGCCTGGTCGACAACCTGCTGCGGCCGATCCTGATCGGGCGCGAGTCGAAGATGCCCGACTACCTGATCCTGCTGGCGACACTGGGCGGGCTGAGCGTGTTCGGGCTCGCCGGGTTCGTGGCGGGACCGGTGATCGCCGCGCTGTTCCTCGTGATGTGGGACATGTTCGCGGACGAGTATGCGCCGCTCGACACATCGGCGCCGCCCGTGGGCGCCGTGCCCGCAGTGGTCCACGAAACGGCCCATCCGTCACCCGTGGAGGTGCACTCCTTGCCCTTGGAGGACGAGAGCGAGGATCCACCACCGGAGGCCTGATGACGGCGGTAGCCGAGGCAGCGAACGGCGCGAACGCGCTGACGACGATCGGCTACCATGCATCGCACGAACAGTTCGCGCCGAGCGAGCTCCTGGATTACGCGCGCGCAGCGGAGGCGGCGGGGTTCGCCGGGATCATGTCCTCCGACCACTTCCATCCATGGAGCGAACGCCAGGGCCAGAGCGGCTTCTCGTGGTCGTGGCTCGGCGCCGCCATGCAGGCGACATCCCTGGGGTTCGGCGTGGTGACCGCGCCTGGCTGGCGCTACCACCCCGCCATCGTCGCGCAGGCGATCGCGACGCTCTGCGAGATGTTTCCGGATCGTTTCTGGGTCGCGCTCGCGAGCGGCGAAGCGTTGAACGAGCGCATCACGGGCGAGCCCTGGCCCATCAAGTCGGAGCGCAATGCCCGACTGGCGGAGTCAGTGGAGATCATCCGCGCCCTGTGGCGAGGCGAAACCGTGACGCACCACGGGCGGGTGATCGTCGAGGAAGCGAAGCTGTACACCCGGCCCCGCACCGCGCCGCCGATCATCGGGCCGGCGCTGTCGCCGGAGACGGCGGAGTGGATGGGCGGTTGGGCGGACGGGCTGGTCACCGTGAACACGAAGCGCGAGCGCCTGCGCGAAATCGTGGACGCGTTTCGTCGCGGCGGCGGAGCGAGCAAGCCGATCCATCTGCAGGTACACCTCGCCTACGCCGCGACGGATGACGAGGCGCGACGAGACGCGCACGATCAGTGGCGATTAGGGGCGCTCTCGGCGCGGCTCGCCGCCGACCTGCGGACCCCCGCGCACTTCGATGACGCCGGGTCGACGGTCCGTCCCGAGGATCTCGAGGGGCATGTCCGGATCTCGTCCGATCCCGACCGGCACATCGCTTGGCTCCGGGAGGATCTGGAGATGGGATTCTCGCACCTCTACCTGCACAACGTCGGGCGGAATCAGCGCGAGTTCATCGAGGTGTTCGGCGAGCGTGTCGTGCCTGCGCTTCGCGCGGGGTGAGTGAGCCTCCACGCAAGCGGGCGCCGCCGATCGAGGTCAGTCGTTCACTTCAAGCCGGGACAGACGACCTGGCCGGTCCGAGCGCCCTCGAGCACCTCCACGATCTCGCGGAGCGTCTCGCGCCCCTCATCCCTGGCATACCACGCCATCTTCTCGCCCACCTCCTCGGCCATGGTGCCGCGCGCCACCACGGGAAGCCAGAACGCCTGCAGCGCCGCCGGCTGTTCGATCCAGCAGCCGCGGATCCGATACTCCTCGTCGAGCACGAGCACCGTTGGCGTGGATGCCCGGCCATCCGGTGAGCGGTGTGCCTCCATCCAGGGTCGCCCGACCCTCGAGCTCACCAACCGCATCTCGAGGCCCGGAGTAAGCTCGATCAGCTTGGCGATGTACGGGACAGAATTCACCGAGTCGGAGCACCGGGGCTCGGTGATGACCAGGATGCGCCACGACCCAGCGGCTCGGGCGCGAGCGGCCAGCGCGTCGGGGACGCTGGCGTTGGTCCAGTTCTCGACCCAGAGGGCACGCCGGGCGTTGGCTGCCTCGTAGAAGCGCTCCCAGGTCTGCCCGCCATCGTAAACCCGTTGCAGTGAGTCGGCCTGTCGGGCAGGCGCGGCGGCTGCCGAGGCCGAGCGGGGAACATCCAGCGCGGAAGGTCGGTCCGTCGGGCCCGCGGTGCAGAGTGCGGGCGGGAACGCCAGAAGGATCACCGGATGGATCATGGTGTGGCTCGAAACGGGGAGAGCGTTGGATCGCTGTTGACCTGCGAGGTGGATGGATGCCGCGGCGATCGGGTACTCTCGTCGCCCTTCGAGCTCTCACCCACCGCCGCTCGACGTCGACCTCAGCGCATCCTCCGACGTGACCACGGTCCGCCTGTAGTACGAGTCGTTCGCCATGTGACACGCGAGCGCGGCGTTGTGGCCGAACACCGCATCCTCGACGACCGTGCCCCGCGAGCGCACGGCCTCGAAGAAGTTCCACAGATGCGGCTTGATGTCGTCGTAACCCGGTCCGCGGATCGAGATCGTCTCCGTCAGCGGCAGCTGATCGCCGGGCTTCGGCGCGTTCTCCTCGTTCCAGGCGTTGACGTACGCCTCCCGCATCGCCCGCGGAAAGCTGCTCGAGTAGTAGCTCGGCGACCCGTCCGTCCCGCTCTGCGGTGTCACGGTAATCTGGCCGCCAGTGACCTCGAGCACTCCCTTCGATCCCTGGAAGCGATAGCCCTCCGGCATCGCGGTGCCGAGGTTGAGCCGCATCGAGACGGGCAGCTCGCCGTAATAGTACTGCACGGCCTGGACGTCGGGCGTGTTTCGCCCGTCCTTCCAGCGTCGAATGCCGCCGACCGACATCGCCTGTGTCGGCGGCTGATTCAGACCCGTCATGAAGATGAAGCCGCTCACCAGATGCACGAGCAGGTCGCCGGCGACGCCGGTGCCGTACTCCCGCCACGCACGCCAGCGCGCGAAGAGGATCGGATCGAACGGACGTCGCGGCGCGCTCCCAAGCCATGTGTCCCAGTCGAGATTGGCCGGCGAGAGATCGGGCGGTGGCGGATACTGCCAGGCGCCGCTCGGACTGTTCCGGCCGAGCCATGCTTCGGCGAGCGTCAGGTCACCGACGACGCCCTGCGAGAGGAGCTCCTTCACCTTGGCGCAGAGCTGCGAGCTCACCCGCTGCGATCCGACCTGCACGATGCGCCCGCTCCTCCTCGCGGCATCGACCATCGCGACGCCGTCTGCGGGGCTGTGCGACATCGGCTTCTCGATGTAGACGTCCTTGCCTGCACTCAGGGCATCGATCACGATCTTCCGGTGCCAGTGATCGGGGACGGCCACGATCACGCAGTCGATGCTCTGGTCGTCGAGCAGTCGCTGGTACTCTCGCGTGACCGGCAGGCTCTCGCCCGCGATCTCACGCGCGAGCGTGTGTCGCCCGTCCCAGACGTCGCACGCGGCCGCGCACTCGACCTCGGGGAGCCTGATCGACTCCCTGAGCAGAGAGTTTCCCTGCATGCCGACGCCGATGATGCCGAATCGCACGCGCTGGCTGGCGGGGACGCGTGGTGCCTGCCGGGCCGGCTGGAAGTCCGGCAGGATCGGGTGGCCGGCGAGCGATGCACCGGCGACGACGGCGCTGACGCCGAGAAACTCGCGACGCGAGAACTGGTCCTTGCCCATGACGCCTCCGGCGGTTGGAGAGCCCCGAGGGGTTACGATACGCAAGTCGTCGTCACGCGGCTAGGCCCGCGTGGCGCACGACCTGATGGTGCAGGTCCGCAACCGGGGTCGATCGCCGGCCGCGGGCGGCTGGAGCGAGGAGGTGACAGGTCGAGGCGGAACGTGTCCACGATCTCCGCCCACGGATCGGACGAGCCGGCAGCCGCTGCCGCGGCGCATGTCAGGCTTCCTTCTTTCTCGCCTTGATGCACAGGAACGACGGTTGACGAAGCAGCCGCTCGTAACCAGCCGGATCGACTCTCCTGAACTGCTCAGTGGGTTCCGGCTCCAGTATCCGCACGAGCTCGAAGCCCGACTCCAGCAGCGAATTGA
>CAYLPM010000328.1:0-3134 GCA_964385525.1 uncultured Gemmatimonadaceae bacterium | reverse complement strand
GTGGCCGATGTGCAGAAATCCGTTGGGCTCAGGCGGAAACCGCGTCGCCACCGGACGCCCGAAGCGGTTGGTCGCGACATCGTCGGCGACCATCTCCCTGATGAAGTCCTTGTGTACCGGAGCGGACTGAGTCATGGCCAGATCGAGGTGAATGGGCTGCGTCGAAAGTTAAGCGGCGCCGACGGATCGGGGTACGCGCGCCGACGGCGGCCAGGGAATGTCTCTTGCCCTCCTCGTCGGACGCGAGGTCGTCCGATCCCCGTTGGAGGTCCCCCCATGAGCGAACCGATGCGCGTCTGGCGCGGTAATCCCTATCCTCTAGGCGCCACGTGGGACGGCATGGGCGTCAACTTCGCGCTCTTCTCGGAGCACGCGACCGGCGTGGAGCTGTGCCTCTACGATTCCGATGAGGCCGCGACCGAGCGCCACAAGATTCAGATCCGGGAACGCACCAATCAGATCTGGCACTGCTACCTCCCGGAAGTGCGACCCGGCCAGGCTTATGGCTACCGGGTTCACGGGCCGTACGAGCCACAGCACGGCCATCGCTTCAATCCGGCCAAGATGGTGCTGGATCCATACGCGAGAGCGATCACGGGACAGATCCGCTGGGACGACACCGTCTTCGGATACCGCCCGGGCGGTGAGCGCGAGGATCTCGAACCCGACCACGCCAACTCCGCCGGCGCGATGCCCAAGTGCGTCGTCGTCGATCCGACATTCGCGTGGGGCGATGACCGCCGCCCAGCCGTGCCATGGAATCGCACCCTGATCTACGAGTGCCACGTGAAGGGGATGACGATCCGGCACCCCGAGATTGCCGAGCGCCTGCGCGGAACGTATCTGGGCCTCTGCTCGGATCCCATTCTCGAGCACCTGCTCTCGCTCGGCGTGACCGCCGTCGAGCTGCTGCCGATCCATCACTTCGTCAACGACCGTCACCTGGTCGAACGGGGACTCACCAACTACTGGGGCTACAACTCCATCGGCTTCTTCGCCCCCGATGCACGCTACGCCACCGCCGCCTACGGCAATCAGGTCTATGATTTCAAGACGATGGTGCGGACGTTCCATGCCGCCGGACTCGAAGTCATCCTCGACGTCGTGTACAACCACACGGCCGAGGGCAATCACCTCGGACCGACGCTCTGCTTCAGGGGCGTGGACAACGTGGCCTATTACCGGCTCAATCCCGACGACTCGCGGTTCTATTACGACTTCACGGGCACGGGCAACAGCCTCAACATGCGCCACCCGCGGACCCTGCAGCTCATCATGGATTCGCTCCGCTATTGGGTGACCGAGATGCACGTCGACGGCTTCCGGTTCGACCTCGCGCCCGTCCTCGCTCGCGAGCTGTTCGAGATGGATCGCCTCGGGTCGTTCTTCGACATCATCCAGCAGGATCCCGTGCTGTCCCGGGTGAAGCTCATCGCCGAACCGTGGGATGTCGGGCCCGGCGGCTACCAGATCGGCAACTTCCCGGTCGGGTGGGCGGAGTGGAACGGAGAGTATCGCGACACGATCCGCCGGTTCTGGAAGGGCGAGCCGCGTCAGATCCCCGAAGTCGCGTCCAGGCTGTCCGGATCAGCCGACATCTACCAGTGGACGCAACGCTCCGCCTACGCCAGCATCAACTTCGTCACCGCGCACGACGGGTTCACGCTGCACGATCTCGCCAGCTACGAGCAGAAGCACAACGAGGCCAACGGCGAGAACAACCAGGACGGACACAGCGACAACGTCAGCCGCAACTGGGGTGCGGAAGGGGAGACGAGCGACCCCGCGATTCTCGATGCGCGGTGGCGCGCGATGCGCAACTTCATCGCGACGCTCGCGTTCTCGCAGGGCATCCCGATGCTCTCGCACGGCGATGAGATCGCGCGCACCCAGCGGGGCAACAACAACGCGTACGCGCAGGACAGCGAGATCTCGTGGGTGGACTGGGAGCTGGACGGGCGGCGGCAGGAGCTGCTCGCCTTCACCCGCAAGGTGTTCGCGATCCGGCATCTGCACCCGGTGCTGCGACGCCGCACCTTCTTCCGCGGCGAAGTGGTAGATCACTCGGGCGTCAAGGACCTCGCCTGGATCCGCGCCGACGGGCGCGAGATGTCGGCCGACGACTGGCAGCAGGAGAGCGCGCACACGATCGGCATGCTCGTGCACGGCGAAGCCACGGACGAGACGGATGATCGCGGACGTCCCATCTGCGGCGACACCATGCTGCTGGTGGTCAATGCGAGTCCCGATCCGGTTCGCTTCACCCTCCCGGCCGTCGAGAGCGTGAACGCCGATGACGAACGACAGCGTCGACCCGGGATGTGGACGCTGCTCATCGACACCGCGCACCCGGAGCCCGGCGTCGTGAACGGCGACGCGCACGAGCTCCCGCCCCACTCGCTGGTGCTGATGCGATTCGGGCGCGAGCGTCGGCTCGTCGGGTCGGGCGTTTCCGGAGGCGCGGCCGGCGTCAACGCCGCCGCCGTGAGCACCGCGGGCGACGACGCCCCGGTCCTTGCGGGCGCCGGCGCGAGCACGGAGACCAAGGGCGGCTAAGGCAGCGGCTGAGCCTGCTCGCCGCACTTTGGCGAAGTGGCTTGCGGGGACACTTGTTCCCGATACATTGCTATCCCGAACGAATGCCGAATACCGCGACGGGCCAGCCGCAGCCCGTCGCCACGACCAGGATGCGCGCGGTCAGCCGCGCGCTCCGCGGAGGTCCGACGCTCAGGAGAACGGCGCCGAGCGCCCAGGTCCTTTCGGTCTCGCCGGGCAACGCCCCCGCTGTCTACCGCTCACCGCATTGGAGGTCCTCATGTCCGCCAAGTCCACGCCGGCCGGTTACCACACCGTCACCCCCACTATCATCGTCCGCAATGCCCCGGACGCGATCGACTTCTACAAGCGGGCGTTCGGCGCCGAGGAGATCGACCGCATGACGGGTCCCGACGGATCGGTGATGCACGCCGAGATCCGCATCGGCGATTCGATCGTGATGCTCGGTGAGGAAAACCCGGATTGGGGAGCTCTCTCGCCTCTGAGCACCGGCGGCAATCCTGGCTCGCTGCACATCTACGTGGACGACGCCGATGCCGCGTTCGCCCGCGCGATCGGATCGGGCGCGAAGGTTCGCC
>CAYLPM010000327.1:0-2262 GCA_964385525.1 uncultured Gemmatimonadaceae bacterium | reverse complement strand
CTGGGCGATCACCGCGGCCTCCTCGCGGTTCGCGTCGAGCCACGCGAGATCGCCGGTGACCTTCCCGTTCTTCACGACGCGATACGGCGTCTCGACGAAGCCGAGGTCGTTCACCCGCGCGAAGCAGGCGAGCGACGTGATCAGCCCGATGTTCGGACCTTCCGGAGTCTCGATCGGGCACATGCGGCCGTACTGCGAGTAGTGCACGTCACGCACTTCGAACCCCGCGCGCTCACGCGTCAGCCCGCCAGGGCCGAGCGCGGAGAGCCGGCGCTTGTGCGTCAGCTCGGCGAGCGGGTTCGTCTGATCCATGAACTGCGAGAGCTGCGACGATCCGAAGAACGCCTGGATCACCGCCGACACCGTCCGCGCGTTGACGAGATCGTCGAGCGAAATCTTCTCGGGATCGGTGTTGATCGACATCCGCTCCTTCACCAGCCGCGCCATGCGCGACAGGCCGACGGAGAACTGGTTGGCGATCAGCTCGCCGACCGACCGGATCCGCCGATTGCCAAGATGGTCGATGTCGTCCACGTGCCCGCGTCCCTCGTGCAGCTCGACCAGGTAACGGATGATCGCGACGAAGTCGTCCTTCGTCAGCACCGTGTGATCGGGCGGCACGTTGAGCGAGAGCCGCTGATTGATCTTGTAACGGCCGACTCGGCCGAGATCGTAGCGCTTGGGCGAGAAGAAAAGCCGCTCGAGCGCCTGACGGGCGGTGTCGATGTTCGGCGCCTCACCCGGCCGCAGCAGCGAGTAGATCTGCTGCAGCGCCTGCTTCTCCTCGTGCGTCGGATCCTTGGCCAGCGTGTTCTTGATCAGCATCGACTCGGCGCGTCCGGACGTGACGAAGACGTACACCTTCGTGACGTCGGCCTTGCGCAACTTGCGGATCAACGTGTCGGTGAGCGTCTGGCCCGCCTCGGCGATCACCTCGCCGGAGTCCTGCTCCACCACGTCGACGGCGAGGGGGCGCCGCCCCTGGCGCTCGCCCCGTTCGATTGCGTCGACCTCGTCGCGGAGATCGATCTGCATGTAGGACGCGAAGATCTTCACCGTGTCGATCTTCTGGCGGCGGAGGCGGTTGAACACCTCTTCGGTGAGCTCGTCGCCTTCCTCCACGAGCAGCACGTTTTCCGCCCGCTCCCGCTCGGCGCGCGCCTTCTTCGTCCGGGCCTTTGGCGCATCCTCGGCCGTGGCTTCGCCCGGCAGGGAGATGTTCTCGGCGATGATGGCCCCGAGGACCTCGCGCTGCTCGCCTCGGCTTTCCCGCTTCTTGGTGAGGTCGAGCTCGCGGACGGCGAAGAAGAGTCGGAGGATCTCGCTGTTCGTGCCATAGCCGAAGGCGCGGAGCAGCGCGGTCGCCGGGAACTTCTTCTTCTTGTCGATGTGGACGTAGATGACGTCGTGGATGTCGACGGTGAACTCGACCCACGAGCCGCGGAAGGGGATGATGCGCGCCGAAATCAGCCGCTGCCCGTTCGGGTGCGTCGACTCCTCGAAGACGACGCCCGGCGAGCGGTGGAGCTGGCTGACGATGACGCGCTCGGCGCCGTTGATGACGAAGGTGCCGAGCCCGGTGAGCAGAGGCAGCTCGCCGAGGTAGACCTCCTTCTCGATGATGTTGCGGGGGCGCTTGACGCCGTTGACCTCCTCGTTGATGACGAGCTGGAGCGTCGCCTTCAACGGGGCGGAATACGTCATGTCGCGCTCGATGCACTCCTCGACGGAGTACTTCGGCTCGCCGAGCGAGTAGCGGACGAACTCCAGCGAGAAGTTCTCGTGGACGTCCGAAATGGGAAAGAGGTCCTTGAAGACCCGTTCGAGGCCGACATCCTCCCGGTTCTGGGAGGCGGCATCCAGTTGGAGCAGCGCCTCGAAGGCGCGTGTCTGGATGTCGAGGAGATGGGGCATGTCCATCCCGGAGTCGAGCTTGCCGAACGTGATCTGTTTCATGGTCTGTTCAGGCATGTACCACCCGCGCGCAGGCGAAAACGGCCCCGTCCTCGCGATCCGCCGGAATGGGGCGGGAAGCGAGTCGGAGCGTCGGACTACTTAGTGGTGTCGTGCGATCGAGAATGAGCACATCGCGTCGAGGTCAGAGACGGGGCCAGGGAGCGGTCCGGGCGCCGGGCGGGAGCCGAAGCTCCGGCCGGCGCCGGGGACCGGTCCCGGCACCGTCACTTGATCTCGACCGCGGCGCCCTGCTCCTCGAGCTTGGCCTTGATCTGATTGGCCTCGTCCTTCGACACGCCCGTCTTG
>CAYLPM010000326.1:0-12296 GCA_964385525.1 uncultured Gemmatimonadaceae bacterium | reverse complement strand
GACGGCCCCGGCCGAAAAGGGAGCTGCTTCGATCCAGAGCCTGCCACTCGACGTTGCACGCGCGGGGTGCCACCGCAATGCGCACCACGGGCGGCTGCGACTCGCCGCCCTGTGGTCCTTGGGCAAGGCGGCAAACTACGTATAATATGTGTTATGTCAACTACACAAGTGGTGAAACTGTGGAAAACCGCGCCGTGGCCGCACTCCCCTCCTTGTTGGGAGCACCTAACACTCGGTATTGCGCTGAGTTGAGCTTGGCAACCTGAGGCGATGCTTCAATGCTGGCGCCGAACCTCAGGCGTCGAGAAGCTCGCCCCGAAACACGATCCGACCCTCGCCGCTCAGCGACGGAAGCCACTCCGACCCGCGCCGCCGTAGTCGGACGCCGACCGTCAGGCCGGACCTGGTAAGGATCTGAATCTCCTCCCCTGCCTCGCCCCAGATCGAAAGCATGAGGGCCGAGGAGACCGCTCCAGTGCCGCACGCCAGCGTTTCCGCCTCCACGCCGCGCTCGAACGTCCGCATCGCCCACGCCGGAGAATCCCGCACCGGCGCCACGAAGTCGACATTCGCGCCGTCGGCGAACGACGGGTGTCGCCTGAGGCTCCCGCCACGGCCCTCGACGTCGATCGACTCGACGTCATCGCAGCGGATCACGAGGTGCGGGACGCCGGCCTGCACGAACCCCATTCGCCGCTCGCCCCTTTCGAGCTCCAGCTCGAGTGTCGAGACGACGTCCCGGATGGGTGCGAGATCGATCTCGGGGACATCGCCGCGGAGCCGAGCCCCGATGACTCCGGAATCAGTCACGAACTGGAACTCCCGCTCCGTTGCCAGCCCGCGCTCCACCGCCAGGCGGGTGCTGCACAGGGCCGCATTCCCGCACATCGACGCCCGGGATCCGTCGGCGTTCAGATAGATCATCCGAAACGCCGTCCCGACCTCGGGTGCCAGCAGGATGACCCCGTCCGCCCCGACGCCGGTCCGCCGAGCGCACAAGCGCCGCACCGCCTCCGGCGCGAGCACCCGCTCCGCACCCGGCTGGCGGCCGTCCACGACCACGAAGTCGTTGCCGGACCCGCTCATCTTGAAGAACTGGAGTCCGTCGCCGTTGCTCACAGTTTGCCCCGCAGCGCCCACCACCGCAGCCGCCACACCATCCAGACCGCTTCCCGGACGATCTTCTTGGACATCTTGCTCGTTCCCTCGGTCCGGTCCACGAAGACGATCGGGATCTCGACGATCCGGAAGCCCCGCCGCCAAGCCCGAAAGCTCATCTCGATCTGAAATGAGTACCCATTCGATTTAACTTCTTCCAGCGCAATCGTTTCAATGACTTTCCGGCGAAAACACTTGAAGCCGCCCGTGGCGTCCCACAGGTCCAGGCCGGTCACCATCCGCGCGTAGACGTTGGCGAAGTAGCTCAGAAGCAGCCTCGCGATCGGCCAATTCACCACCGTCACCCGGCCCTCCCGATAGCGCGAGCCAAGCACCAGGTCGGCGTGCTCTGCCTCCTGCAGAAACTGCGGCACGTGTACCGGGTCGTGGGAGAAGTCGGCGTCCATCTGGAGGAAGAGATCGTATCCCCGCTCCAGCCCCCACCGAAACCCGACGAGATACGCCGTTCCGAGCCCGAGCTTCCCCTCCCGGTGCTGGACGTGTACGCGAGTCGGGAACGCCAACGCCAATTCGTCCGCGACCTGCCCCGTGCCGTCCGGGGACCCATCATCGACGATGAGGACATCCAGACGCTCGTCCTGCGCTAGGACCGCCGGCACCAGGCGGCCGATGTTTTCTCGCTCGTTGTACGTCGGAATCACCACGAGGAACCGCTCAGCCACGACGCCTCCGATCGATCGCCACCCCTCCCGCGATCACGATCCCGACAACTGCCAGTGCCAGGAGGGTGATCAGCTTCCCCGTCCGGTAGCTGTCGCTCTCGAATCGGAGCTCGATCGTGCTCGCGCCGGCTTCGAGGGGCACCCCGATCAGCGTGTAATTCACCCGCGCCGCCGTTGCCGCCCCGCCATCCACCTCGGCGCGCCAGCCGGGATAGAAGTTCTCCGAGACGACGAGAGCGGAACCCTCCGGCGCCGGCTCCGAGAGCGCGATGGAGATGCGGCCCGGCGCGAAGTCCGTGACCCGGGCCTCTACGGACAGCGGCTCCGGGAGAGCCGCCAACTCCCGATCGGGGACCGCAGCCGAGGTGTCGAACAGCGCCACGCGTCGAACATCGTCGTACCGCGGATCGAGCAGGGTCTCGCGAACGGTCTCGTCAGGAGCCTTTACGATCGCGGGGGCCACCCACGCCGCCGGATGCTCGCCCGGCAACTCGTACAGGTACACCATCGTCCCGGCCGCATTGCGGGCCGGGCCCGCGACGAGTTGCGCTGTTTCAAGGGGCAGCTCCGGGACGTTCGTGAGGAGCCACCGAACGTTGTAGAGCTGCAGAAAGTTCGGGTGGAAGACGTTACGCCAGTTCTGATCCTTCCCGCCGATCATCTGGAAACGTCCGAGCTCGTTGCCGTGATATCCGAGGACCTGCCGGACGGCATGGATCATCAACGCATCGCCGCCCAGGAACGGATCGTGGTACGCGAGATTCTGGTCGCTCATTGGAACGGCCAGCACCCGGCCCGGCCGCTCCTGCCTCTGGATGTACTCGATCGTCGCGTCGGACGCGTAGAGCACCTCGGCGGGGGGCGAGAATCGCCAGAAACGACGCTCGACGCTCCACATGTCGATGATCATCAGGGCGAGCAGGCCCCACGCGAACGTCCTGGCCTGGATGCGTGAAGACCGGAGTGCGAGCACGGCGCCGATCGTCAGCCCCAGAACGGCCACCGAACGCAGCGCGCCCAGAAATACAGCGGACTGGTTGGCGGCCATCCTGTCGTAGAGCGACGGATGGGCGAGCAACCCCTCCGCGACCGCCAGGTAGACGGCGGGCACTCCAATGAGGAGCAGAACGGCTCCGACGATTGCCCATCCGATCACGTAAGCGCGTCCCACCCCGCGCTCGATGACCCGCTCGAATCCGGTCGCGGCGAGAATCGCCACTGCCATCGCCACGACCATGAACATGTTGTCGGGGGCCCGGAAGAACTTCGTGCCGGGCACGATGTAGTAGACGAGTGTGAAGAACGGCGTGGCCGATCCGATCGCCCACAGGAGGGCGATGAAGCCGGCACCCGTCCAGAACCACACGAAGCTCCTCCGGCGCGCGGCACCGAAGGCCGCCCCGGCCAGGAAAAGGACCGCGGCTCCGAAGTACTCTCCGTGCAGTTTGATCGCGTTGCGTCCCCAGTAATTGTCCAGAACCCCCGAAAACTCGGGGAGTATCGTTCCGAGCAGCTCTTCCGGCGGCTTCGCAAAGCTCGCGGAGTACTCGAAGCCCCGCCCACCAGCCCGCGGCGACCAGTCCACGTACTCGAGAACGGGCGCGTACTGGATGCCTCCCATCAGAAAGCCCACGAGCACGGCTGTCGCGGCGAGCGCGAGCCGCCTGAGCGCCACGCCGCGGTCGAGCGAGACTCCATCGTGCTTCCCGAAGGCGAGATAGAGGCCGAAGAACCCCGCAGCCAACAGCATGTACTGCAGGAGCTGCGGGTGCGGCGAAAGCACCCCCAGCCCGACGGTCAGAGCCAGCACGCCCCACGCCCACGCTCGGCCGTCACGGATGCCGCGCACGGCCATCCAAAGGGCGAGCGGGAGCAGCGCCGCGACGTACAGCTTGCCGTCGTGGCCGGGCGACACGAGCGATGCGACCGGGCCGCTCAGCATGTACGCGGCGCCGCCGATCAGCGCACCGAAAAAGCCGATGCCCCAGGCTCGCAGAAAACCGTACGTGAACAGGCCGGTCAGAAACACGTGCACGATGAACGACCACGTCATCGCGGTGTCCGTCTCGAGCGCCAAGCGGAGCAGGAACGTCGGATAGAAGATGTCGCCGTGCATGCCCGCGATGTACGGCATGCCCGCGAAGATGTACGGATTCCACTGGGGAAACCCCTGCCCCGCTTTCAACATTGCCGCCGCGAACTCGCGCACGGGAAAGCCGCCGATGTACTGGTCGCTGACCGGTGTGACGAGGAAGCCACCGGTGAGCGCCGGCCACGCGAGGAGAACCGTCCCCACCAGGTAGATCAACGCGGCCCAGGCGAAGGCGAAGCGGGGGACATCCTGCACGGCGTATGGATCTCTATGTAGCGATGTCATCTCTGCGGTCGGAGGATCGATACATGGCGCCGAGCGCGAGCAGGACGAGCCCGGGAGCGACTTCGAGCACGATGAGCCAGAGCCGGGAGGCCAGAGCGATGACCAGCGCCTCGGGCGCCGTCGCGAGGCCGAGCGGTGGCATTGCCACCAGCAGCATTGATTCCCTCACGCCGATCCCGCCGGGCGCGAAGAGAGCGAGATAGCCAACCAGATACGAGCTCGTGTAAACTGCCACGTATGCGAAGAGGTCGCCAGCCGTCAGCGGGCCGGCGGCCGGGAGAAGCGCCCTCGAGAACAGCGCGAACGCCACGCCGTAGAGCAGCCAGGCTCCCGCCGTGCCGGCCGTGGCGACCCAGATGGCCCGCGGCGGAACGGCAGGGAGCTCGAGCTCGCGGCCCGTGATGCGCGTCATCGTTCGCGCGAGCAGAGGCAGTGCGTACGGCAGCGCGAGCAGGCCACCGAGGGCGATCGCGAGCAGGAGCATCGCCAGCACCGGCCCGCTCACGCTTCCGGCGAGTCCCGCGGCACCGTCCGGGACGGCGAAGCGCAGGACGCCCGCCCCGGTGAGCAGGACGAGCGCGAACCCGGAGGCGACACTGGCGAGATTGACGACGAGGGATGACCCGGTCGCCGCCACGGGCGACACGCCGCGGCGCTTCGCCATAACGCTCATAGCAGCGATCTGCCAGATCTTGCCGGGGATGTAGCGTCCCAGGTTGGAGACGAACCAGATGCGCGCGGCGGCCCCGAAACTCAGCGTCGCGTTCCACGCGTGGAGCATGACGCGCCAGGTCTGTACGAGCACGGTATAAGCGCCGAGGACCGCTGCGCTGGCCGCGGCGATCGCGCGCCAATCGGCCCGCAATCCCGCGAGCCGATGCGCCGTTCCCTCCCACTCCTCGGCCAGCGTCGCGGCCGCGTAGGCGATCACGGCGGTCGCGAACGCAACCTGGAGCGCGATCCAGAGCACTCGTCGCGTCGGGGCCTTCATGACGTCCCCGCGGGTTCGCGGACGCTCCGGTAGATCCCGGCGTAGCGTCGCGCCACGGGAGCGGGTGAGAACTGCTCGAGCGCGTGAGCACGTCCGGCCAGCCCGAGCGCGCTGCCCTGATCCGGGAGATCGAGCAGCCGGTCGAGCGCCGCGGCCAGCGCCTCCACATCGCCGGGAGGCACGAGAAAGCCGGAGCGGCCGTCCACGACGATGTCGGTCAGGCCACCCGACGCGAATGCGACCACGGGCGTCCCCGAGAGCTGCGATTCGATCGCGGTCATGCCGAGGCCTTCGTCGATCGCCGGGACAACCAGTGCCGTCGACGACCGGTAGCGTTCCGCGAGCGCAGCCTGCTCGAGCAGCGGAAGGAAGCGAAGCCGATTCTCGATGCCCAGCCGAGCCGCCAGCTCGCGTGTCGGGCGCTCGTCGCTGCCGACGCCGACGACGATCTCGAGGATCGGCTGGTGCCGCATCTTAGCGAGCGCGTGCAACAGTGTCGCGATGCCCTTCTGTTCGTTGAGCTTTCCAACGAACAACAGCCGCTCGCGCACGTTGCTCGATCGCAGCGTGAATGCCGTCGCCGCGACCGGCATCGGCGCGACCACGGGACGGGCCGCCGTAATCAGCCGGCGTGTCTCGTCGGCCAGCCAGTGCGACACGGTGGTGAGCGCGCTGGAGCGATGGACGACGTGCGCGAAGAGGCGCCGCGCGGCGCGTCCGCCCCGCGCCACGCGCAGGTCCGAGCCATGGAGCGTGGTCACGAGCGGAACGCCGCGAAGCCTGCTCACGGCGCTCCCCGTCAACCCTCCCGGGAACCACCAGTGTGCGTGAATCACGTCCGCGCGCCAGCGGCGGGTCGCCCGGAGCGCGGCGATGAATCCGCCGCCGACGAGGCCTCCGAGCGCGGCTCGCGCGCTCCAGGACTCGCGAACCATAGATCGCATCGCCCCCGTGTACGCGAGGGTTTCCCGCGACCGCGGGGCATACCGAAAGCGATCGACCGGGATGCCGTCGAGCTCCTCCCGTGGCACGAGTCCGGGTGCGGAGGGCGCCAGAACCCGCACGCGGACGCCTTCGTCCCGCAGCGCGACGGCGAGACGAAGCACGAATGAGCCGACGGGATCGTTCGCGAACCGCGGAAACGAGTGCGCGAGAAAAAGGACATTCATCGCGCTGCGATCGCTCCCGCGGTGCGTTCGTCGCGCTCCAACATCAGGCACTCGCGCGAACGGTTTCCGCCGGACGGCCATCCGCCGTCTCGAGACGCGGTGTTCCGACGCTCGCGTCGTCGGCCGGCATGAACGCCTCGATCCGGCCATCGGGACAGATGCCCCGAACCCGCGTGCGGCGTCGGCGCGAGCGCCAGGCGACGATCTCGCCGAGTGGCGCCACCCACGGAGAGGCGGCGAGCACTTCGCGCGCGAGCCGCTCGTACGCCGCCGGTGCGTCGGGAAATCCGAGCGCCGGGACCAGGTTCGGGTGCCAGACGCCCGTCCAGACCCCGTCGACTTCCCGGCAGGCGCGCGCGAGCTCGAGGGCATCATCGATCCACGCGTCCGGCTCCTCGATCCCCCGGTACTTGCTCAGCGCGCGATCCATCCAGATGAACGGGACTTCGATCAGGGGCAGCTCCGTTTGCCCAGCTTCGTCCCACGCCGGCACGGCGTCGGCGAACCCCACGCGGAAGCCGTTGCGGTCGGCGAAGCCGACGGTCGAGTCGAAGCGGAAGCCGGCACGCACCATGTCGCGCTGCGTGGTGCCGGGGCGCATTCGCAGATAGTGCTGCCGCACTCCGGCGACGGAGTGGCCGACGACGCGAGTCAGGCGCGCGCGCTGCTCGACGAAACGCGAGCCATCGTCCATTGTCGCGAAGCTGCCGTGCAACCCGACCTCGTGCGCATCGGCCTGGATCCGATCCACGATGCGGCGAGCCGGCGGAGACTCGAGGGCGTAGGTCAGGTCTCCCGCCCGCATCGTCGCGAACGTCGGCGTCCCGCAGAGGACGAACCAGGTGCTTCGAATGCCGAGCGCCCGCTCGAGGTCCATGAGGTCACCGGCCGCACGCCAGAGCGGATCACGCCCGATTGCTCCGAGCGCCGCGAGCGTCGTTCGTGCGGCGCGTCCGAGCTCGAGCTTCCGCGCGAGCTCGGCGAGTCGCAGCGCGGTGAACGCCGGCCATGCGACCACGGCGTCCAGGTCGTGCGTGAACGCGGCTGCCCACCGCCTGCCGCCCGGCCACGGTTCCAGGAGGCGAAAGGGTCGCGTCCCCGCCGCGTCGCGCGCGGCCTCGCGGAGCGCGATCGCGGCGTACGCAACGACCGGACGCCGCTCGAGTCCCGCGAACACGAGGGGACTGGCATCGGCCGGCACGCGGCCATATCGATCCCGCGCGCCGGAGCGTTGTTCGGCGCCCCCGCCGCCGATCTCGGTCGCCCAGCGGAGCACCTCGCGCGGCAACTCGACGACGCCGTCGCCGGCCCGAAAGCACCGCGAGGGTGCCTGCGCGGGATCGGGCGCCTCACGCTCTACCAGGCGGAGCTCGACGCATTCGATGCCCGCGCCATCGACCCGTGCGAGCCGGCTCAGATCGAGCAGCAGGTCGAGCGCGTAACGTTCGGTCGGCGCGAGAGGTGGCAGCTCGGCGAGGCGGATCACGTGAGGACGCGAAGAACGAGAGGCGGGGCTCGGAACAGTCCTGGCACGAAGCGGCAGAAATATACATGGCACACTCAGCCGGCGCGTTCGAGGGCGGGTGCACCCAGCCACGCGCACCTGTCGCGAGCGTCCTCGACCGGCTAAGCTCTTACCCCGATGCCATCCCCGGCCCCCTTCCCCACCGAGCCGCTCCTGCCCAAGCGGCGCATTCCGTGGCGCCACCTCGTGCTCGTCGGCTGGATGCCGAGCTTTCTCAAGCGGTGGGTGTATCGCACCTTTCATGGTTATACGATCGGCCGCGGCGTGCGATTCGCCCCCGGCAGCGTGGTCATCGGTGACGACGTCGAGCTCGCGGATCATGTCGAGCTCGGATTCCTCGCCGTGGTGCAGGGTCGCCGGATCCGCATGGGGAGGTACTCGAGCGTCGGCGCGCAGAGCTTCGTCTCGTGCAACGTCATCGAGCTCGGCGAGGACGCGCGCATCCGTGAGCAGGTGTTCGTGGGCGGACCGCAACGTCCGGAATCCCGGTTCTCGCTGGGCAGTCGGACGATCGTTCTCCAGCTGACGTACATCAACCCCACGATGCCGGTTACGATCGGGGATGACAGCGGCATCGGGGGTCACTGCCTCATCTTCACCCACGGGGCGTGGCTGAGCGTCCTCGAGGGCTATCCCGTCACCTACGAACCGGTGACGATCGGTCGCGGCGTCTGGCTGCCGTGGCGGGTCTTCGTCATGCCCGGCGCCGTCATCGGCGATGGGAGCGTGATCGGCGCGAACTCGCTCGTCGCGGGGGAGATTCCGCCCTCCAGTCTGGCAGTCGGATCTCCGGCGAAGGTGGTGAAGCAAGCGCCGGCCTTTCCGAAGCAGTTGAGCGACGAGCAGCGTGCGGCGCTCGTGGAGGACATGCTCGGGGCGTTCGAGCGGTTCGCGACCGACGAGGGCGCGCGCGTCGCGCACGACGGTCACGTCGCCGTCTACGAGTACGCGCGCCGCCGCTGGCGGCTGGTTCGTCGTCGCCGGGGCGAGCCGCTCGACACCGGGCTCGGCGTCGGCGACACGGTGCTCAGCGAGTCCGCGATCTCGCCCGACGAGCGCGATCGGCTTCGGGCGGGTGGCATCCGGTGGGTCGACCTCGCGCGTAAGACGCGGAGTGCAGAGGGCTCTCCGCTCACCGAGGAGCTGATCCCCTTTCTCGGCCGCTACGGCATCCGTCCCGAGCGGGAGTGAGGCGACGGCCGAGCGCGTGTGGAATTGGTCCGGCGATATGGTGACGCGACACCTGCCAGCGCCAGGATGTGTGCGTGGCGGCTCGCTCAGCGCTCGCCCGGGTCGTCGAGCACCCGCGCCTGCGTCTCCTCGAGGCGCCGTCGGAGCTCGCGCAGTTCGGCGCGTTGCACGGCGATCATTTCCCCGAGCAGCCCTCCGACGAACACCACACTGCCGACGATCAGGCAGGTCTCGACGAGATTGAGCAGCGGCCGGTACCCGACTCCCCCGCCCCATCCGGGTGGCACGACGTACCGCCACAGCACGGCAACGATCCCGACCAGGACGCCGAGCGCGAACAGCGCCGCGCCGAGCAGCCCGAAGAGCAGCAGCGGTTTCTTGCCGAAGCGCAGCTCGAACCACACGGATAGCATGTCGAGCACGCCCACCGGAATGCGCCCGATGCCGAACTTCGACCGGCCGGCGTGGCGCGGATAGACCGGCACCGGGATCTCGGAGACGGTGAAGCCCTCGGCGGCGGCGATCACGATCATGTAGCGGTGCCAGTCCGGGCGGACCGGCAGCGCCTCCATGATCTCGCGCCGATAGGCCTTCACCGAGTTGAGATCCTTCACCGGAACATCGAAGAGCGTCCGGCTGAGCGTGTTGTAGATGCGGGAGACGAACGCCTTCTCGTAGCGGCCCTGCTTGAAGCCGGTGACCATGTCGGACTCACCGGCGAGAATCGGCGCCACGAGCCGAGGGATGTCCTCCGGCTTGAACTGGAGGTCGGCGGGGTAGAACACGAGCACGTCGCCGTGAGCGTGCAGGTAGCCGGTTCGCAGCGCGTCGGCGATGCCGCGGCGCACCCTGTGACGCGCCACGCGCAAGAAGGGATATCGCTGCTGGAGCTCCGACAGTACGCGTGGCGTGGCATCGGTCGATCCATCGTCGATGACGATGACCTCGTACCGCGCCTCGGTCCCACGAAAGGCTTCCTCGGCCTGCTCCATGAACAGCGGCAGGTTCTCGGCCTCGTCCTTCGCGGGGACGAGGATGCTCACGTCGACTGCCGAGGCGCTCCGTTCGCGGGAGGCGGTGGCCGCGGGCCCGAAGGCCGTGCTCGCACCCGGGCGTCCCGTAGCGGACACGATCGACTCAGACACGCTTGCGCATGCGCGCCGAGAGCACCCCGAGCTGGTCCCGGTACTTCGCGACGGTACGCCGCGCGATCTGAACGCCGCTCTCCTTCAGGATGTTGACGATCGCCTGATCGGTGAGCGGATGCTTGGGATCCTCGTCCGACACGAGCTTCTCGATCTGAGCCTTGATCCCCCGCGCGGAGACGTCCTCGCCGCCGGTCGTCGAGAGCCCCGACGAGAAGAAGAACGTCAGTGGCAGCACGCCCCGCGGCGTCTGCACGAACGTCTCGTTCGTCACGCGGCTCACCGTCGACTCGTGCATGTTGATGACTTCGGCGACCTCGCGCAGCGTGAGCGGCTTGAGGTACTGCACGCCGCGCTCGAAGAAGTCACGTTGCCGCTCGACGATGTAGTTCATCACCTTGAGCATCGTCTGCCGCCGCTGCTCGATCGCCTGGATCATCCAGTTCGCGGAGTTCAGCTTGTTGGAGATGAACTCCTTGTTCTCGCCCTCGAACTTCTTCTTGTCGCGCGCGATCTCCTGGTAGGCACGGCTCAGCTTGAGCCGCGGGAGGTTCGCGTCGTTGAGGAAGACGTGGTAGCGGCCGTCGATCTTGTCGACGACGAGGTCGGGGATGATGTAGTTGTCGCCCGAACTGCTGTACACGAGTCCCGGCTTCGGGTCGAGCTTCGCGATCTCGTCGGCTGCGCGCTGCACGTCGGCGGGGCTGATGCCGAACCGCTTGGAGATCTCGCTCCAGCGATGGTTGATCAGCTCATCGAAGCAGTCGCGTACGAGGCGGTAGGGGACCGACTGCTCGAGCCCCGCCTCGCGGAGCTGCAGCATCAGGCATTCACGGAGGTTGCGCGCGCCGACCCCCGGCGGGTCGAGGCTCTGGATCGTCTGCAGCATCGCCTCGACCTCCGCCGTCGAGTACAGCGCGGTCTCGGAGTCGTCTTCCCGGCCCGCCTCCTCCACGGCCCGCTCCACCACGTCGTTGATGCCCTGCTGGATCTCCTCGAGCGTGCAGGCGAGGTACCCATCCTCGTTGATGTCACCGATGAACTCTTCGGCGAGCAGCATCTGCCGCGGGTCGAGGTCGAGCAGCGACACCTGGTCGCGCAGGTGGTCCCCGAGATCGCGCGTGTCGACGGTGACCGGTTCGTAGTACTCGCGCTCCTCGTGCTCCTCGCGCCGCCCGCCCGCATCGAAGCCATCGAGGAGAATCTCCTCCCAGTCGATCTCGTCGTTCGTTTCCTTCTCGGGCTGCTCGGCCGCGGCGTCCGCCTCGGTCGACTCCTCGTCCTCGTCTTCCTCCTCCGGCTCCACCAGCTCGAGGAACGGGTTGTTGAGCAGCTCCTGCTTGAGGTGCTGCTGGAGATCGAGAAGCGGCATGTACAGCAGGTCCATCGCCTGGTACAGGCGTGGATTGATCTTGAGCTCCTGCTTGAGCTGAGTGCTCTGGTGCAGACCTGGTTTCATCGAAAATCCATTCAATCCGCCGTGGCGGCGAAGCGGGCACGCAGGCGTGCCGTGAGCGTCGGGCCGAGGTAGATCTCGGCGACCGTGTCGTCGAACACGAGCTCCCGTACCGTGCCGGACACCTTCACCTGCCCATCGAACATGATGTACGCGCGGTCGACAATGTCCAGAGTCTGTTCCACGTTGTGATCGCTGATCAGCACGCCGATGCCGCGATGCCGCAGGCCGGCGACGATGGTCTGGATGTCGTGGACGGCGATCGGATCGACCCCGGCGAACGGCTCATCGAGCATCATGAACTTGGGTTGCGTGACCAGGGCCCGCGTGATCTCCAGGCGGCGGCGCTCGCCGCCCGAGAGCGCGAACGCCTTGTTCGTCCGCAAGTGTTTAATGCTGAGTTCGTCCAGAAGCGTCTCGAGCCGCTCACGCCGGTCCTTCGGCGAGATCGGAAGCGTCTCCAGAATGGCCAGGATGTTCTCCTCGACCGTGAGCTTCCGGAAGATCGACGGCTCCTGCGAGAGATAGCCGATGCCCCGGCGCGCACGACGGTACATCGGCATGTCGGTGATGTCCTCGCCATCCAGTACGATGCGGCCCG
>CAYLPM010000325.1:0-2987 GCA_964385525.1 uncultured Gemmatimonadaceae bacterium | reverse complement strand
CGGGCAGCGAAGGGCGCGCCGGCGTCGAGCTGACGCGGGCTTCCGGAACCCGGCTGGCGGATGCCACGAGGAAGGAGTCCACTAGTCCGCGCGCAGCACGGTGACCGGATCGACCCCCGCCGCCCGCCGCGCCGGTAGCCAGCTCGCCGCGGCAGCGCTCGCGATGAGCACCAGCACGACCGCCCCGAGCGTGAGCGGATCCACCACGCTCACGCCGAACAGCTGACTCCGGAGCACCCGCCCGAGCCCGACCGCGGCGAGGATACCGACGCCGACCCCCACGCCCGCCAGCAGCATCGCCCGCCCGAGAATCATGCGCGCCACGCCGCCGGCCGGGGCGCCGAGCGCCATGCGAATGCCGATCTCTCGCGCGCGCTGCGCGACCGAGTAGCTGAGTACGCCGAAGATCCCGGTCGCCGCGAGCGCCAGCGCGACACCGGCGAAGAGCGTGAGCAACGAGGTGTAGAAGCGCGGCCGGGCCATCGACTCGGAGACGAGCTGGCCGAGCGGCGCGAGCTCCGCCACCGGCAGATCCGGATCGAGCGACCGGAGCAGTTCCCGAATCGCCGGCGCGAGCGCGAGCGGATCGCCGGTGCTGCGCACCACGAAGCGCAGTGACCGCGTCGTCCGCTGCCCGTAAGGGACGTAGAGCTGCGGCATGGCGGGCTGCCCCGGATCGCGCTGGAGCTGGTCGGACACCACGCCCACGATCTCACGCTCGGCGCCCCCGGCGACGACGCTCCGGCCGATCGGATTCTCATCGCCGAGCCAGAATCGCACGCCGGCCTCGTTGATGATCGCGACCCGCGGTGACTGGGCGTCGTCACGATCGGTGAACGTGCGTCCCCGCTCGAGCGGCGTACCGACCGCACGGAAATAGTCGGGCGTGATGCTGGCGTAGCCGATCTCGGCATTCACGTTCGGCGGCGGAGGCTCGTTCGACACCGCGAAATCGACGAGCGCTCCGCGCCCGCTCAGCGGCAGCACGGTCGTGGCCGCGGCGACATTGACACCGGGAAGCGCACGCAAGCGCTCGAGCAGCGTGCCCACGCGGCCGCGGATCTGCTGCGCGTTCTGATACTCGTCGCCCTGCATCGTGAGCCGGAACGCGATCGCGCGCTCCGGCTCGAAGCCGGGATCGACGCGCGTCAACTCGATGAAACTGCGAATGAGCAGTCCCGCGCCCATGAGCAGCACGACCGCCAGCGTCATCTCCGCGATCACGAGTCCCGCGCGCATGCGATGCCCGCCGGCGCCGGTTCCACTCCGTCCGCCCTCGCGGAGGGTGCCCATCAAAGCTCTCCCGGTTCCGTGCAGCGCGGGGAGCACGCCGAACGCGAGCCCGGTGAGCAGCGACACGCCGAGCGTGAACAGCACGACGGTGCCGCTAACCCCGACCTCTTCCAGTCGCGGGATGTCGGCAGGCTGCGCGGCGATCAGGGCGCGCGTCCCCCAGTAGGCGATCAGCAATCCGACGGCGCCCCCGACGAGCGCGAGCACGACGGATTCCGTCATGAGCTGCCGCACCAGCCGGCCGCGGCCGGCGCCGAGCGCTCTCCGGACCGCCAGCTCTTCCTGCCGCGCCGAGGTCCGCGCGAGCAGGAGATTCGCGACATTGGCGCACGCCACCAGCAGCACGAAGCCGACGGCGCCGAGGAGCACGAGCAGCGGCGCGCGCACGTCGCCGACGATCTGCTCGCGCAACGAGGTCGCGTTGAACGTCTGTCTGGCGTTGGTCTGTGGAAAGCGTTCCTGGAGCAGCGTCCCCACGCGCCGCATGTCCGCATCGAGCGCCTCTGGCGCGAGGCCCGGTCTCGCCCGGCCAAGCACGCGGAGGAACTCGCCGCGGCGGGCCGGGATGGCCGCCGACGCACTGAACGTATCGTCGTACTCCAGCGGCGCGAGCATGTCCGCCTCGTTCGGCAGACGCGAACCGGGCGCCAGGACGCCGACGATCGCGTACTGATCGCCTCCGACCGTCACCGTGCGTCCGAGGACGCCGCGGTCCGCGCCGAGCTCCCGCAGCCAGAAGCCATGATCGAGAACGGCGACCATCCCCTCGCCAGGCTGGAACTCCTCCGGGAGAAAGCCGCGACCCATCGAGAAGCGGACGCCGAGCAGCTCGAGCAGGCCATCACTCACCCTCGCCCCCTGGATCTCGCGCGGCTCGCCGGCACCCAGGAGCGTCAAGACGCCGCTCGCGTATGCCTCGACCTGCTCGAAGTGGCGAGTCTCCTCGCGGATGCTCATGAAGTCCGGCGCCGACAACGCGTAGCCAGTCCCGTCGGGATACAGCGTGCGCACCTCGTACAGCCGATCGGCCGCGTGGTACGGCAGCGACTGCAGCAAGACGCCATTGACGACGCTGAAGATCGCCGTGGTCGCACCGATGCCGAGCGCGAGGCTCAGCACCGCGGCGATCGTGAAGCCCGGGGTGCGCCTCAGGGTACGCAGAGCGTATCCCAGGTCCTGCCGCAGCTCCGTGAGCCACTCGCTTCTCAGCATGCGTCGTCTCCGTCTCTCGTCGATGGCCACGCACTCGATGCGCGAGCGCTCGTAGTCGCCAAACTTCTCGAGTGCGAGCTCGCGTGCCCGCTCCGGCGTTTCGCCGCGCCGCACGCGATCCCGCACCAGCATCTCCAGATGGAACGACAGCTCATCGTCGACATCGCTCGGGGGATCGGGGCCGACCAGACGCCGGAAGAGCTGCCACCGCGATGCTCTCATCCGACGGTCAGCGCAGCGCGGGCGCGTCGAGCGCGGCGAATACGGCCGTCGAGTACCGACGCCAGTTGTCCACCTCCACGCGGAACTGCGCGCGCCCAGCGGTCGTGAGCGAGTAGAACTTCGCGCGTCGATTGTTCTCCGAGCTGCCCCATCGCGCCGAGATCCACTCGCGCTCCTCGAGCCGGTGCAGCGCCGGGTAGAGCGTTCCCTCGCCCACCTCGAGCGCATCCTCCGTCGCATTCTCGATCCATCGGGCAATG
>CAYLPM010000324.1:0-6194 GCA_964385525.1 uncultured Gemmatimonadaceae bacterium | reverse complement strand
AGGAATGGATACGGAATATCGCGTCTTCCATCCTGGTAACGCCGAATCGGTCCCGGACCGGCTCATCCGGCGCAAGGAAAGGTGAGAAAGAGACGGACTATCGAGCCGCCCCCTCCGCCGCCTGCCGCAGGAACGCCTCGATCCCGTCGAGCACACCGCGGGCGTAGGCCGCCTGGAACTCGGGCGTCATGAGCGCCGCCTCGTGGGACGGGATCATCATGAACGCCCCCTCGGCGAGCACCGACGGCATCCACGACATCCGCGTCACGGCCAGGTCGCCCCAGTAGACGCCGAGGTCGCGCAGTCCCATCCAGTGTACCATGCCGCGCTGCACCTCGCGCGCGAGCGGCACCGACGGCGGATGGAAATAGTAGGTTCCCGTGCCGTGCGCGGTGAACGGGTTCACGCCATCGGGGAGCGCGTTCAGGTGCACGGAGACGAACGCGTGCGCATTGGCCTGCCGCGCCATGATCGGCCGGTCGGCGAGTCCGAGCGTGTCGTCCGTCGAGCGCGTCATGATCGCGGTCGCACCGCGCTCCTCGAGGATGCGCCGCAGGTGACGCGCGATCGCCAGCACGGGCACGGCCTCGTACAGTCCGGTCGGCCCGGTCGCGCCCGCGGGCGGATGCCCGGCATCGACGACGATCCTGAGCCCCGCGAGCGGCCGCACCGGATCGATCGTCGGCGGACGCCGCACGCGCAGCACGAACGATCCGCGGTCCCACATCGCCAGCCATCCGTAGGGCGGCTCGCGCAGGTGCAGCGTGTAGCGCGCGCGGTCCGTCGTCTCCTGCGCCCACGTGATGTGCGTGATCAACGAGTCGTTGGCGAGGAACTGGATGATGTCGCTGTTGGCGGTGACGCCGTACAGCGTGAGCACGAGCGCGCGCTCTTCCACCTCGACCTGGAACGGCGGGCGTTCGCCGACCGGGAAGCGCACGTCCACCCAGTCCTCCGCCGGCACGACGCGCAGATTCGGCACCACTCGACGCGGCTCGGCGTACCCGTCCGGGAAGAAGCGTACGTCACCACGAGCGACCCACACCTCGAGATTAGAGTCGAGCGCGACGCGCACGAAGCCGTCGCGCGCGCCCGTCGCCAGCACGGCCGTCCCCGGCAGAAAGAACCAGCGGTACGTGCCCCCCGGCGCTGGGCGGCCGTACACGGTGCGATCGGTATCGCTCACGGCGGTGGTGTCCGGGCCAAGCATCGCCCAACCGAGGCCCAGCGGACCCAGCGTGTCGGCGAGCGCCAGCGGAAAGCGCAGCGTGTCGGCACCGCGCGCGACCACGAGTGCGAGCGAGTCGACGAGCCAGCGCGCCGGCACGTCCGTCGCCCAGTGAAGCGGATCGCGCAGATAGCGCTCCGGCACCGGCGACACGACGCTCGAGTCGGGCGCGACGATCGCATCGGTCCCCGACAGCCTTTCACCGAGCAGTGTGGTGCCGGCGTCACGCGCATCACGTGACGTCATCACGAACGACGGCGGCCGGTCACCGGCGATGAGCACGCGACGGCGTCCCATCGGCCCCTGCACCCATACCTGTGCGGTGCGCGGCGCGCGGAGGCTCACGCGCACCGACTCGTCCGGCGGCAGCGCGATGAGACCGCGCGGCGCGATGCTCGCTTCATCGACCACCAGCAGGCCCGTATCGTCGAGCACCGGTCGAGCGGGGAGCACCTGTACGGGATGCACGAGCTGCATGGTCTCCGCGCCGAGCGTAGCGATGAGCTCGTACTGCGATGACTCGATGGCGGGAACCGGCAGGAACGCGAGAAAGGCGCCGTTGGGATGCACCTCGACGGGGTGTCCGTTGATGCGCAGCGTCGCGCGACCGCTACCGACGGAGCCGAAGACGAAGTTCGAGTCGCGCGAACCGATCAGTGCGCCGGAGTCCGGATACTCGAAGCGCGGGGCGAGCGGGCCCTCGACGAGCGGCATCGGCGGGATCGCGGGGCCGTTCGCGGGCGCGAGGCGCGCCACCGTGTCGGGCGGCATCGCGGGACCGGGCGCCGACGGCGAGGGAGCGCGCGCGCAGGCGGTCAGGAGCACGATCGGAAGGGCCGAGCGCAGCGCGCGCGCGGTGGGCGAGGCGGGCATGATGCGGAAGCTAACCGGCGGATGTGGGCTCGGGGAGAGATCGATCGCTTTCGCTCGCGCAGAGGAGCGGCCGGCTCGCGCAGCGAAGTGGCTGTCTCGCGCAGAGGAGCGCCCGTGAGCGAGCCGACATCACCAGGCGCGTGGATGGCCGGCTGCGACTACCACGTCTGGACCGGTGCTTGCGACGATCACGCTGGCTGATCCATCGTCGTGCGGCCGGGGGCGCGCCGTGCGCCACACACGTTGCATCATCGGGTGGGGGGACACATGACATCAGGTGGGTGGGCTCTGTCGAAGTGCGCGGTTGCGCTGCTGCTCGCGCCGTTGCCGCTCGCGGTGTCGGATGCGGTCGGCGCGCAGGAGCGCGGCGCGTTCGAGATCGGCGTGGGTGCGAGGTTCACGCGCTTCGACGACAACATCCGACTCGATCCGGCGCTCGGCGCCGGCGCGCGGCTCGCCCTGCTGGTCGGTCACGACCTCTCCCTCGAGCTCTCGGCCGCCTACTCGGAGAGCGATGCCGATGGCCCACCGGGGACGCTGCGCGGCTCGTATCTCCCCGTCGCGCTCCGCCTCGTGCGCCGCGATTCCCTGTCGCCCCGAATGCAGTTTCTCTACGGCGGCGGTCTCGTACGCAACCACTACGGACTCGACCTCGATACCTACGAGTACGGCGGCAGCGCGCTCGTCGGTCTCCGATGGCTGCTCACTCAGTGGCTCGCTCTGCGTCCCGAGGGAGTGATGGACTTCATGCTCTCACCCTCGAGCGGCAGCACGGCGGACTTCACGTTCGCGCTGCAGCTCGGCGCGACGGTGCAGCTCGGCCGCGTCCCGCCATCGGACCGCGACTTCGATGGCGTCGCCGACCTCCGTGATCTCTGTCCGCTCACGCGTCGCGGCGTCGCCGTGGGCGACACGGGATGCCCGCTCGAGGCGGACGAGGATGTGGATGGCGTCCCCGACATGCGCGACAGGTGCCCCGGCACGCCCGTCACCGCCGTGGTGGATGCGCAGGGCTGTCCGCGCTTCCCCGACACCACGCGCGTGACGCCACCAGCCCGACCGCCGCCGCCGACATCCGGGCCCGATCGGAGCGCGCGTCGCACCGCGCTGATTGCACCTCCCCCGGGGCATTCCTATATTCGGGCGTTCCGGCGACCCGCTCGAAGCCGCCGAGCCCGCCTCCTGCCGACTGCACATGCGGTCGGCCCCACCGGAGAGATGCCAGCTCCGACCCCCTCCGCCCGTAGCGCCGACCGCCCCATCGTCGTCTGGTAAAGAGAGATCCACGGCCGCGGCCGCACCCCCTCGCCGGATCACCTCCGGCGTCGGGCGCTCCCTCGACGCCGGCGTCCGGATGGACCGTGATCGGGAGATCTGGTGAGCGGTATGAAGTTCTGTCCGCAATGCGAGAGTCGGTACGGCGCCGAGGTGCGCTTCTGCCCCGTGGATGGCGCGACCCTGCGCGCCAGCGAGGCGGGGGCTGATCTCATCGGCGTGGTCGTCGCCGACCGTTACATCGTGCTCGAGACGCTGGGCGAAGGCGGGATGGGGCGCGTGTATCTCGCCGAGCACGTTCGCATGGGACGTCGCAGCGCGCTCAAGGTGATGCACCCGGGCATGATGCACGACGCCGATGCCATCGCGCGGTTCAATCGCGAGGCGGCCAACGCGAGCCGGATCAGCCATCCGAACGTAGCCGCGATCTACGACTTCGGCGAGACGAGCGACGGCCTGATCTACCTCGCGATGGAGTACATCGACGGCGAACCGTTGACCGCGCTCGTGGAACGACAGGGCGCGCTCCCGGCCGGCCGCGCGGCGGCGATCTCGGCGCAGGTGGCCGATGCCCTCGCGGCCGCGCACGAGATGGGGATCGTGCACCGCGATCTCAAGCCGGACAACGTGATGATCGCCCGCGGACGCGACGACGGCGACATCGTGAAGGTGGTGGATTTCGGCATTGCCAAGTCCACCGATGGAGCGAGTGGCCCGCAGAAGGTCACACGCACGGGATACATCGTCGGCACGCCGGAATACATGAGCCCCGAGCAACTGGCCGGCGATCCGCTCGACGGGCGCAGCGATGTGTACGCGCTGGGGCTGGTGACGTTTCACATGCTGACGGGCGCGCTCCCCTTCCCCAGCGCGACGGTGCAGGAGTCGATGATCATGCGGCTCACGGAGCGCCCGCGCACGCTCTCCGAGGCGCGCGCAGGGGTCGAGTGGCCCGCCGAGCTCCAGGCAGTGCTCGATCGCGCGCTGGCACGGGAGGCGAAGGATCGCTACGGCGATGCGCGGCAGTTCCGGCACGATCTGGTCGCAGCGATCACGCGGATGCCCGGTGGTGACGCGGCGAGCGCGGGAACGCTGCTGATGCACGCACCCATCCCGGCGACCCGGGTGGCCGCTCCGCTGGATGCCGAAGGAACGGGCGGGACTGGGAGACTGGACGCCACGCGATCGATCCGCACGGGCACCCCGGCGGCGGCGAGTCGCGGACGGACCCTCGCGATCTACGGCGCCGTGACGGCCGCCGTCATCCTGATCGCCGCGGTAGGCTACGCCATGAGTCTGACGGACGCACGCAGCCCCGAGCTCATGCCGCCGATCGCGTCGGCCGACGTGCCGGCGGCCGCTCCGGACTCTGCTCGGCCCTCGGCACCGGGTGCGGCGTCGACGCAACGCTCCGAGTCCGCGGATCCTGCGACCGACGGGAGCCGGTCGACCGGCGACGCGACCGGCGCGACGTCGCGGCCCGATCCATCACCGGTCGGGGGCGCGAGTCCGCCGGCCGGTCACGCGGGCGAACGGGGCCCTGCATTCGACGCGCGCGCCGCGCTAAATGCCCTCGCGAGCCTCCTCGAGGACTTCTCGCCCGAGCGCGGTCGGGCCGGTCTCGCGCGGATCGACTCGCTCCTCCCACGCCTCGCGGCCCGCGCCGATAGTGTCGAAGCCCTCTACCGCCGCGCCGAATCGTATGCGATGTTGGAGAAGCAGCCGGAGTTGTGCGGGACTCTCGACGCGATCAGCGGGCCGGAGGACCTGGCCCTGGTTCCCCAGCTTCAGAAGCAGATCGGTTCCCTCCGCAGCTCCCTCTGTTCCCCCTAGGCTCGTGACCACGCCGTCATCCTCCGTGAGATCAGCACCCGCCGCCTCCCACGGCCAGATCATCGTCCACGTCTTCGGACGCACGGACGTGGGACTGACGCGCGAGCACAACGAAGACACGTTCGTCGTCGCCGATCTCTCGACCGGGAACGCGACGCTCCAGCCGGAGGTTCGGACCCACCGGCTCGGCGAACGCGGCTCGCTGTTCATGGTCGCGGATGGGCTGGGTGGCGCGGCGTCCGGCGAGATCGCGAGCGCGATGGCCGTCGACGTCGTCATGGAGGAGCTGAAGCGCCGATGGATCGGCGCCGGCACGAGGGACCCGCAGGACTTCGCCGGCACGCTGCGCACCGCGACCGAAACCGCGAACTCGGCGATTCACCGCTACGCGAGCGAGCACACGGAGAATCGCGGGATGGGTACGACGGCGACCGTCGCCGGGCTGCTCGGCGACGTGCTCTACGTCGCGCAGGTCGGCGACTCGCGCGCGTATCTCATCCGGAACGGCGTCTGCCGGCAGATCACGAAGGACCAGTCGCTGATGCAGAAGCTCATCGAGCAGGGTCAGATGACCGCCGAGGAAGCCGAGCAGAGCGATCGCAAGAACATCATCCTCCAGGCGCTCGGCCCGGAGCCTCGCGTGCGCATCGACCTCACGTACCAGACGGTGCGTCGCGGCGACACCCTCGTGCTGTGCAGCGATGGCTTGTCGGGGCAAGTGCGGCCGGAGGAGATCGGCGCGGTCGTGGGCGAGGAGCCCGATCTGATGGTCGTCTGCAAGCGGCTGATCGATCTGGCGAACGACCACGGCGGGCCCGACAACATCACCGTCGTCGTGGCGCGGTTCGAGGGCGAGGGACTCGCACCCGCGGCCTCGGGTGACGACATCGGGCATCGCGTGTTCCCCATGCCCGGCAGCGAGACGCCGACGGTTCCGATGGAGCGCTACGAGGAGCGCGACGAGACGCCGACCATCCCGACGCCG